>DATDVX010000102.1:0-9063 GCA_035289885.1 Candidatus Nanoarchaeia archaeon
TCGTAAGCCTGGGCATCGCTTACAGTCCCGACGCCGCAGTCAAGGCTAACTTCCTTCTGCGCTTTACCGAAAGCGACATTCATGCCGCCCTTAACGAACATGAAACCGAACTTCTTGAAGAAACCTTTCGCGTAAATCTTGACTTTTCCATTCTTGCTGAGGTATGCGAAAGCGCCGAACTTGTCCTCGCTTGAGAGGATCGTGTCCAATGCGCACTTCTCCATCTCAACTACATGAGTAAGTTTCCCTGATTTTCCAATGTCAAGGCTTGTGATTGCGCCGTTCTCTATTGCAAGAGTGAAGCCGTTTGTGCTTTTGATGTCAAAGAAGACCCTTGCATTCTTGAAAACTTTTTCAAGCGGGCTTCCCAGATTTACAGGACAGTCCTGCAATAACTCGTCTATTGAAGGAATCTCTGCAAGCAACGCATCAGTAGTCTTTGACTTGATATCAAGAGAACAAGTTTCCTCTGCAGACACAGAGACTGCTAGCGATAAAAGAACTATGAGCAGCAAAACCCCCTTTCTCATGGTGAGAGTTTCCAGACAGGAAGTATTTAAGCTTTTTTATCTTTATTTCAATACTTCGCCTGTCTTCATGTACCACATGTAGAAGTCAAGCTCAGCAGGGCTCATCGAAAGCTTCTCCGCCATGTCCTTGAACTTTGATTCTATCTCGAAATATTTCTGCTTTGTGACAGGCTTAGGCTTCTCCTTGATTACCCCATGCTCGTGCATGAGGTTTAATATGTGCCTGTCAAGGATCGCGAAGTTGAAATAACCGACATTCCTCAGGAAATGAGATGATTCCTTGTAGCCTAGACCTTTGATGTTATTAACAAGCCATTCCCTTGCAGCAGGCTCGCCGTCATTTTCTATAATGTTTGAAAGCATGTCCTTGATGCCAAGGTTTTTCCTTGCGGCGACAATGTAACGGGCCTTCATGTTGTGGAAGCGGTGCTTGTTCCTCCTGATGCTTGAAGTCAGGGATTGCCTTGAAAAGTTTGCAAACCCTGCATAACCAAGCTCATTCTGGATGTTGATTGCAGTCTTTGCGCGGGAATTCGCAGTCAAAATACAGAAACACAATTCAGAGAACCATTCGGAATTGCTCTTCTTTTTGAAAGAGCTCAACTCTTTAAGCCTTGATTCAACTAAAGCTCTCACTGGTGAATTTTTGATTGCCCGAACTTTAGAAACAAGATTCCCCATGTGACGCTGAATTAAAGAACTTGTTTATATTACTTTCCAGATGGTAATCTATATAAGCAAGATAAAGTTACATCTCTGGAATGCCTTCGAACCTTCATGGATTCCATCACTTCCAGAAAAGAAGAAGGGTGCATGTGAAGTTAGAGCCTTATCCGCATCCGGACAAGCTCAAGCGGACAATCGATCTGCTGATATGGCCGGTGATAGTGCTTGGATTGCTGATGACCTTGCCGCAGATAAAGGGAGTGCTAATTGACAGGAATGCGGCAGGAGTTTCAACGATAACATGGGCGACTTATGTCATAACATCATTCTTCTGGTTCGTCTATGGATGGGCGCACAAGGAAAAGCCGATAATAATATCATCTGTCCTTTGGATAATAGCCAACGCGCTTGTTGTCATAGGGACATTGCTCTAAAGAATTTCTAAATCCACAAAGCAAGGATGACAGACATCACTACCAATGAAATCAGGTAATGCACGATGTTCAGGATGTACAGCCTGGCTGGCTTGCCTTCCCATATGACAATGCCCAGCATAACTGGCACTATGAAACCCAGCCAAAGCCAGAACGCCAGCTGGAGAGCTGTGCCGAAACTTGCTGCTCCAACATAATCCACGAAATGCGCCAACACGTAGGCAGTCACCAAAGACGCGATGAAGTTGAGGATATATGATTTTGCCATGCCTTTCTCTCTTGCTTTTGCCATGTCAAGATCTGTGAAGCCTGAAAGCTTTATCCATAGCTTGCCAAACAAAGGGCCGTACCATAGAAAACCAATGACTTGCGCAGCTATAGTGGCTACAAGAACCGCCCAATAATTTATCACCACTTCAACTGCCATGACAGCATTAAAGATCCCGAACTTTATAAGTTTGTCGCATGGCGCACCCTGTAGAAGACAGAATAGCCATTGTCGCTGGATGGCCTGATGACGAACTCAAGACGAGCATCGTAATTCCCCTTGCAATGATCAACTATAGTGCACATGTGCATCATCACGAATGACTCGTGGTCATGGACTTGATCACCCTGATACTCTGCAAAAGAGCGTGGCAAAGGCTTCCTGTCCAGAAGGCACAGGCTTGCAATCGTATCCATGCTATGGCCGACTGCAGATACGTACACATCATAAGGATCCTGCTCTGTCCTGCAAAGATCCGCCAGGATAAGTGGGGAATTGTCATGGAGCAGGTTTATTTCGCTCACAAAGCCTCTTTTGCTTGTCATGGAAGCTAAGAAGCATTCTGTTAATAAATGAGTTTCCTGGAAAACTCCGGAAATCTTACGGAGAAATATTGAGAAGTGCATATAAAAATTTATAAAGAGGACTAAACCCCAGAATTAGATGGGATATTCAAGAACTGAAACAATTGAAAACGCTGTAAAATACGGAGCAAACGTAGGCAGGAGGCTTCAGAGTGAAGCGCCTCAAATCGCAGACCAATACAGGGGAGGGATGTTCCAGAGGGATATAGCGCGCGGGATTGACGCACTTCTTGAGCGACTTGGCGCGACGTCAGAAGATGTAAAAGAGAGGGCAGTAGGGTTTGCAATAAGAGGGTATCCTGGCGGTTATGGCTTAGAACCATTCAAAGGCCTTATAGAAGATACGGCAGAGCTGGAGAGGCTTGCAAAAGAGCACACTGGAAGCATTACTCCCGAGCAGAGAATCGAAGCTGGAAGAAAAGGCGGCATAATAAGCGGCAGAATGGCTTTCAAGAAAAAACGAGGATTATTCTCAGAAGGCTATGAGGAAAGGATAAGGAAAGCCGGCAGGAATTCTGCAATAGCAAGAGGCGTTAAGATGTGGGACGAACGAAGAGTTGTTGACGGCCTTGGCGAGATAACCGAAGAAGATTACGCATGCAGCCTGGCGAGAAGTCCAAATTATATGGATGGAAAGAGGTATAGAGGAACTGAAGTCATGCAGCAAGTCAATTCGGTCTTCAGGAACAACAGGACCCTTGACGCAATCCACAAAGTGATCAGCAGAGCAAGAAGAAGGAAAAAATAATCTAAATGAAGATTTAGCTTCCGACGAAAAGCCTGTAATTATCAATGCCTTCAAGCTCCATCAATATACGCTTTATCACTGCCTTCTCAGGATCAGGCATAAGCTTAACTCGCGCTTTCATGTCCTCAAAGCTCTTGAAAGGCTCGTTTTCCCTCTGCTCGATTATCTCCCACATGTGCTTCTTGCCGATTCCAGGGATAAGCTCAATCTGGTGCCTTCTAGTGTTGATAGGACCAGCTGTGTTGAAGAACTCTATGAATCTCTGAGGATTGGTCCTTACAAGCTCCTGCAACAAAGTGTGAAGGCCCATCTTCGCGGTCTCAGTCAATTTTTCCATCGCTATCTTCCCTGAGATGTGGTGGATATCATCCCTCTTGCCCTCGCCTATGTACACTTCCTGGTTAGGCTGCAAGAATATCCCTTTCTTGGGAACTAATTCAATAAGAACAAAGTGATCTTTTCCAAGAGCCTGGGCTATGGGAGTCTTCATGTGCATCGGCCTCGTGTCGAATGGATAGCCATTTGGCAAAAAGTCCAGCACTATTGCTCTTTCTTCTTTCATTACCTGCTTTTGTAACATTTTCTAGTCTCGTCTGTTTTATTTCAAGCATTCTAATATCCTTTTCAAGTCTTCCGTCTTCAATGTGAGGTTCTCTCCGGTGAATATCGCCTTCAAGCTGTTCATGTCCTCTGGATAAATGTCGATGATCTTGACTATGTGCCTGTCCTTCAGCCTGCCGACATTGAGATCTGATATCTTCTTGAAAGCTTCCTTCGCTTTCTTTGAGTCTGTCGCGAACATGTCGAGGTACTCTTTCGTCTTTGTTGAGCGGAAGCTTGGCTCCTTGTTCTTCTTGTGAGCGTCAGCCAATTTCTCCTTCAATTCGGCCAGTAACAAAGGCTTCTCATTTATGATTTCGATTTCAGACATTTTTCAAAACACCCCTAAATCTTCTTCTTTAAATGGATAGGATGTACTATTAAAGTTTTTGCTTTGCTTCCTTCCTTGATATCAACCAAGTAGCACTTGCCCTGCATGCCAGATATGACACCTACCCTTCCATAGAATTTCGGATCGTACATCCCTTGCTGGTAAGCAGGCTCTGAGACAAGGTGGACTTTATCTCCTACGACAAGCTTCTGGAAGAATCTTCGTATGCTAATCTTACCCTTGTCCCTGAAGTTCTTCTTGAAAAGACTCCTGGTCTTCCGCCTAAAACCGCCGACTCGTCTCATAAATCAGAAATTTGACAACAACCATTTATAAAGCTTTTGATAAAATCTGAAGCTCTTCTTCAGTCAGGCACCTTGCATCGAGGCTGCCGTCAGGCGGGGAGTTGAGAACAGAGATTTTGGATTTCCCGAACCGGTAGTGGTTGCCTACGACGTTACCTATGTGCTTCAATGAATCATTGGCGCAGTTCCCGGTGAAAACACTTATCCTCGCCGCCAGGAGAACCCCGTCAAATTCCGCGCAGTAGAAAGAACCTTCGCGCGCATATACTCTCAGACTGCCAAGCATGCTGTATTTTTGCGTAGAAAGAAAGTTTATAATTATTCCTTTTCCTCATGGGAAGAAGGCAAGTCATGGATCGGGCTGGATTTTTCCTTTGCAAGCTCTGACATCACCTTGCTCAGGGCCTTGTCCATAGCGAAGAAAATATTGAAATCGGTCACATCAGCCGCATAGACTTTCGAGTCTGTTGATAATTTTGCCTGGAGCTCCCATCTCTGGTTCGCAGAAGCTGTCTTGTGGACTTCCTTGACATGCAGGCTCAATTCCTTCAAGTCAGTTGTCGTAGAAATCTTTTTCGCATAATTGCCGACTATCTTCTTGACAACGATGAGCATCGCAGGCTCCATCTCATTGAAGCCGATGAGTTTTATATTGCCACCAAGCTCAATCATGTTACCACTTCCGCCCTCTTGTCCATCCTTGGGATTCCGTAAGGCAAAGAACTTTATAAAAGTGTTGTTTCACTTATACATCATAACATTTAAATAGAAAACAACAGGCTATTTATCAATTGAAAGAGGACTGATAAAGTGGACTATCTAAAGGCTGCTACGCTGGTTCTAGCAATAGCGCTTGGCAGCGTTTTCTATTACAACCTTGAGTTCTTCGGGAGCGATGATTTCGGCGGAGCGATAACAGGAGCTGCAACCACGAATCTCGGAAACACGCGACAGGTAACACTGCAGAGCGGAGCTGAGAAAGGATGCACTTCCGGAAGCGAGTTCATCACAGGCGTCTATACTGTCGATAATACATACGCAAACAAGATTGATAAGCTCAGGTGCACCTTGCATGGGCTGACTTTGCCTGGAACGAAGAGCGCTGTGACGCCTTCAAACGTCGCGTATAACGTAGTGAAAGAGTTCAAGTGCCCTGCGAACTACGCCGCTGTTTCCGTGAAGAAAACAGATTACACCAAGGTGTCAACGATAAACTACTTCAGGTGCGAGAAATTGCCAAATGGATACAGCCTGACAAACGAAGAGAATGTCGAAGTATTCTACGGGAACTCAAAGCCTCTTGGATACATAGCTTTGTGCCCTGCGAACAAAGTTGTCACAGGGTTCATAGTGACTGACAACGGAAACGGGGACTATACGAAGAAGATAATGTGCGCGAACATAGATGACGGGCAAACTCCATCAGCACCAACAGACGGGACATGCGTCAATGGGCAATTCAACCTAGTATTCACGAGCGATGCATCGACAACTGTGAATGGAAATCCTTCTGCAATCCTGACTCCGGTATCCGCATGGACTGCGAGCATACCTGGAGCAAGCTGGATATGGAGCTCTGGAGACAGGGTTGCCACATCAGACACGACAATCACCTTGCAAAGGCAGTTCACTTTGCCAAGCAGCGTAAGCAACGTAGTTGCAAGCGTGAAAGTTGCTGCAGACAACAAGTATGCCTGCGACCTGAACGGGCAGAACATCGGCGGAGACACTGGCCAGTTCAATTACAGGAGCGGAGACGAGGACACTTATAATTTCAACTCATTGCCAATCGGAGGAGCCAATACATTCAAGTGCGATGTGACGAACATTGGTGTCGCAGGGTCAACATTCGCAAACAATCCCGGAGGATTATTGTACAAGGTTCAGATAAGCGGGTCATGCTCAACTTCAACAGGAACAACGCAATGCAACGATGGAATAGACAACAATGACCCTGAAGATACTTTAGCAGATTATCCTAATGATCCTGGATGCTCAAGCGCATCAGACAATGACGAGAGTAATGCTGCGCAGCAGTGCCTCCTCTCTCTTCCGGGAACCAATGACAAGGTTTCGCTAACAGGCACCATAGAGAGGGCATGCAATCCTCTGGCTAGCGAGTTCATCGATGGATTGTACAAATCAACCACGACTGATGGAAGCCAGAATTATGTTGACGGATTCAGGTGCAGCACGCACGGCCTAACATTGCCAAACCCAACAACTACTGATACAATAACCTTACCGAAGCACTGGGAAATACAGGCCTATACAGAGTACAAATGCAACGCCAACCATATCATGGTAAAGATAAAACCTTACATGAGCGGCCAGACATTCAACTTGTTCGATTCATTCAGCTGCATAGAATTGCCAAGCGGGTATAGCACGGCAAACATTGAGAGGGTCACGCTTCAATCGCAGCAGGGAGTCAGCAAGGCAAATCTCTGCCCAAGCAACAAGGTCATGATTGGCGTGAAGACTGTTGCGCCTAATAATTACAACACTAACAACCACATCGGAGAGATCATCTGCGCAAACATCGAGAAGCCAGCGACGCAATGCTCGGCACCAACGGCAATGCAATGCGGCGATGGGATAGACAACGATAACGACGGGAAAATTGACTTCGGCACTGCGACGACAAACGACCCTGGATGCTCAAGTCTGGCTGACAATGATGAAACTGATGGAAGCCCTGTGCCTCCGCCACCTGCACCTGCCTGCGGAAATGGGATAAAAGAAGGGGCTGAACAATGTGATGATGGAAACCAAGTAAATACTGATACATGCTCAAATACTTGCACGTCAAACGACGCGTTCCCGAATGACCCGTGCTCATTCTCAGTGCTGAATGACAAGTGCGGATATACCAACTGCAACTCAGACATTGATGGAGATGGATATTTCACAGATTCAAGCACCTCAGACCAAAATGGAAAGGGCTGCGACAAGAAAAGGGGGGATGTGTGCTCTGCTTTGGTTCTTAATGACCTGCAAGGGCTGATCGCCCCGACAATCCCGAGCGGAGGAGTCATCAGCACTGAAGGGATTGAAATCGAGGCTGGCAGGTATTTCGAAATATTCCCTGACGCTTACACAACTCCTCAACCAAGCTTGGATTGGCCTAGAATAGTCAAGTTCATCGGATTTGATGTCGGCACCAAGCAGATTACAGTCCAGATAAACAACCTGAACTCTGAATTCGCATCAAGCTCACTTGAAGCACCATATGAACTAAACATCGTCTCCGGTGGAGAGACTTTCAAGGCTTTCGTGCAAGCCAACGGAAAATTGACTGTGGACATGGATGCTGACGGAACAATAACAGTGAACAAGAAAATACCGGTTCCACTGGCAAGCTGCTCAGCTACAACAGGAAACACCTGCGAATTGCTCACAGCGACATGGCTTTCAACACAGGAAGTGAATGAAGGACAGGAAGTCCAGCTGAAAATAACTGCTACACCCCAATGCAACAGCAAGACTGTAGTATTCAATGTATTCGAGGACGACCCGATAGGCGATGACCTTGCATCAATAAACCCTCCATTAGCCATAGTAACAAACGGAGAGGCGACTTCGACATGGATAGTCGAGTTCATGGAAGAGGGCTTTGGCGGCAATCCTGAATATTATTTCCAGGCCAGCACAACCGGGAGCCAGATAAAAAGCGGGAACATAAATGCAAAGAGAAGCGCTGACGGAAGTATCTGCGGCAACAACCAGGTTGATGGGACAGAGGATTGCTTCACATGCTCACGAGATGCCGGATGCACCAACGGAGAGATATGCTGCGTAGACAACAGCGGAAATGCCGCGTGCTCGACAAGCTGCATCAAGCAACAGTCTGATGACGGCGACAACACCTGCGAGAACAGCAATGACATTCCTAAGTTGAACAAGGAGAACTGCATAGCGAACGCCTGCGACAAGAAGAGCGCGGGATGCCTGCTCGGAGAGATTTGCACAAGCGGAAGCTGCGGCTGCAATGACAAGCCTGACGGGATATGCCCTAAGGACGCGGCATGCAAGCAGGACCCTGACTGCGACATAGATGGCGATGGAAAGGATGATGCTACAGGAGACAATTGCCCTGGAGTCGCGAACAGCGGGCAGGAAGACTATGACATAGACTCAATCGGATGCAGCTACGACTTCGAGAGGAAAGGAGTGCATGTAAACACAGGACTGGGAAAGCTATGCGGCGGCGATGCATGCGACATGGATGCTGACAATGACGGAGTATGCAACGCTGACATGATAAGCACGAGCCAGTCATGCACAGGCGAGGACATGTGCCATAACACGCCAAGCGGATCCCAAGTTGATGAAAACGGATGCAGCGAAGGCCAGGCGCAGTGCCTGTCAGCATGGGACTGCACGAGTGTACAATGGAGCGAATGCGATCCGTCGACAAGGACAAGGACCAGGAATGTCGGGTCATGCGATTCATATGATGATGTGGTCGTCAATAACCTCTGCAGGTGCAAGGTCAACCCGAACATAAACCCAGAATGCTTCCAGACACTGACATTGCACACTTCAGAAGCATGCGAAGTCGGCGATCTTGAGGAAGAGGAAGTTCCAATCTTCG
>DATDVX010000103.1:0-7833 GCA_035289885.1 Candidatus Nanoarchaeia archaeon
GAAGAGCTTGGATTGGCGCATACCTCTGTGCTGAGCCACATGAAAGTGCTTGAAAAAGCGAAACTGGTGCAGAAGGAAGAGACTTCAAGGAAATGGAAATACTACAGGATAACTGAATCAGGGAAGAAGATAATAAAGCCCGAGAACATTGAAGTTTTAGTAATGCTTGCGGTTTCTGGATTGGGATTCCTTTCTTTCGGAGCGCTGTACCTGAGCAAACTATTCGGGACAAAAGGCGGAGATTTTATTACCGAAGAAGCGCTTGACTCAACAGCGTTGATGATGAAGACTGCTGAGGTTGTGCAGAGTCCTGTAGTTACGAGCAACATGAAGATCTATGGGCTCGTGTTCGCGATATTTGCAATAGCTACGTTGATATTGACTGCGATTTATTTCAGAAGAAGGAACAGCTTACGGAAATCAATGACTAAAAAGTGAAAACGTTCAAACAAGCACATCTGATTGGGCCATTGAAAGCTGTGATTGGTGCTTAGCGAGCCTCTTTTTGGCATGTTTTGAAGAAAATAATGCCCATAGGAATATCGGCAAGCTAACAGCACCCATGATCATACCATAAGCGCCAACACCGCTATGCAAGTAGTAAGAATTAGCCTCGTCGACAATTGACGCATTGCTTCGTAAGGTTGCGTATTCTTGCAAATCCGCAGCAAGCCTGCCTTCGGTCTGCTTCTGGAGCAAGAATCCCGGCTCAGATTTGTGATAACGATCAATCAGCTCGATATATCTTCTAGCATCATTCGATATAGAAGGAGCAGCAAGCCCATAGCCTAAAGCAGACAAGCTACCTGCTAACACCACGCCCATTAATCCTACGTAACCCCTATTGGCTTTGGCTGTACTCTTCTCACTGGAAACAAGCAACTCTAATTCCTTGCGTTTGGAAAGTGGCGCGGCTCTGTCCTCTTCTTTGGCAAACATAAAAGATTAATGCAATAAGAGATATATAAATCTAATTCACCACTGCAAAAAAATCAATTGTAGAATTCCTTCTTTATCTTCTCTTTCGGAATTCCCATCTCAAGAAGAGCAGATTCAGCAGACTGTATCATCCCTGGAGGACCGCACAAATAAACTGCGGTGTTTTCAATATCAGGGATTGACCTCTCGATCATCTCCTTGCTTATCCTGCCATGCGAATAAAGAGGATTCTCAGAATTGTCCTGGGTCAATGTGAACTCATGAGTCCGGATTTTCGGCTTTCCCAAGGAAACTATCTCGTCCTTCCAGAGTATCTCGTCCTCTGTCTTGTTGGAGGATAGCAGATGGACTCGCTTGTTCGGATATGACTCAGCGACGTACCTGTACATGCATATCAGAGGAGCGATTCCTGACCCAGCGCCTATGAGAGTCGTGTTGTTGGCCAATTTCAAGTCGAGAACGAAAACGCCGTAAGGGCCCTTGATGTTCATAACATCGCCGACCTTGACATGATCAACTATGTATTTCGAGAAGAAGGGGTTCTCGCCTGTCATTTTTATCGTGAATTCCAGGAATTTCTGGTTGTTCGAGGATGATGACACGGACAATGGGCGCTTTTGGACATGAGAAACGCCGTCGCTTATCTTGAAATCCGGGAATTCCTGCATGCTAACTTCCAGCATGGCGAACTGGCCTGGCTTGAATACGAATGGCTTGCCTTCGAGATTGAAACGCAGAGCCTTGGCTGTAGGAGAGAGCGTGATTATCTCGCTCACCTTCAGATCGTAACTCTTCACATCAACCATTCTCAAGGAACACCGTGGAATTCGTGAGTTTTTAAAGTTAATTGTGCAAAAAGAAAGCTATATAAATCAGCGCCGTCCAGAAAAATTTAATGGCAATGACTATCGAAGTGATACAGACAGAGAACAAGCCATGCGATTCTATGGACCTTGCCATAAACTCAGGCGGGCGTAGACTTGCGCTAGGAGAGAGGTTCCTGAAGGACGGATATTCCGCGATATACTGGCACGTCAATCCCTTGATCGCAAAGTCGCAATACATAAGGATGCTCGCTGATTTCTACGCTGCACTAAAGAAAGGCGGCTACAAAGCTATTGATGGCAAGGGATTCCCGCCAGGAATAGACATTGGCTGGATAACGCCTGAAAGAGAAGTGAGGCAGCACTTGATGCCCCTTGAAGACCTAACGGCATGGGAAAGAAGCATAGTCGGATACCAACATTACCACATGATCGCGAGTATGAGGGTAAACACGCCCTATGCAGATTTTGCAATGGAACGATTTGACGGAAACCCCTGGGACGCAAGAAATGGCACCCTTGGGGTGATGTCGCATCAGCCTCTCGGGCTTCCATTAGCCAGGCTCGTGGCTGATAGCGCATGTGTCCCTGTGAAGGCCGCCGAGATAAGGCCAAAGCTCGACGATATATTCACATTCTAAAAAGAAAATATTTATAACAAGCTGAAGTTCCTTAGATGAATATGAAGAGGTTTGACGTCATTGTAATAGGAGCTGGTTCTGGATTGAATGTCGCGAATGCAGCTGCTGAGAAGGGATTGAATGTCGCGGTTGTCGAGCCAGGGCCGATGGGTGGCACTTGCCTGAATAGAGGATGCATCCCTTCCAAGATAATAATACACGCAGCTGATGTCGCTGAAACAATAAGGAATTCCGAGAAGTTCCACATCAAGAGCAGATTGATCTCGATTGATTTCAAGTCGATAATCAGGGAAGCTAACAAGATCGTCGGCGATAGCGCCAAGCACATCGAGGAAGGGATAAAGGGAAGCGAGAACTTCACATTGTTCAAGGAATACGCAAGATTCGTCGGCGAGAGAAGATTGAAAGTCGGTGATGAAGTGATTGAAGGAGACAAGATAATAATAGCTGCCGGCACGAGGCCTATGACCCCGAAAATTGAAGGCTTGGACAAAATAGATTACATGACAAGCGACGAGGGACTGAAGCTCGAGAAATTGCCGAAGAAGCTGATTGTCCTCGGTGGAGGATACATAGCTTGCGAGCTTGCGCACTTCTACAGCGCGATGGGAAGCGACGTAACAATAGTGCAGAGAAGTGATCATCTTTTGACAAAGCAGGATGAGGAGATAGCAAGAAAATTCACTGAAGTATTCTCAAGAAGAATCAATGTATTGACGAACCACACTGTTGAGAAAGTCGAGAAAAAGAACGGCCAATACGCATTAACGCTGAAAGGCAAGACAAAGAAGATAAGCGGAGACGCATTGCTTGTCGCGCAAGGCAGGATATCGAATGCGGATACCTTAGATCTGGAGAAGGCCGGGGTGAAGACAACAAAAGAAGGGTTCATAAAAGTGAATGAATTCCTGGAAACAAGCGCGAAGAACGTCTGGGCTTTCGGGGACATTGCCGGAATCTACCAATTGAAGCATTCTGCTAATTTGGAAGGGGAATACTGCGCGCAGAACGCCTTTGGAGGCAAGAAAGTTAAAGTTGACTACACTGCGATGCCTTTTGCAATATTCACAAACCCGCAGATTGCAGGCGTCGGGATGACTGAAACTGAGTTGAAAGAAAAGAAAATTCATTATAAAACTGGAAGATATGACTACATAAGGACCGGGATGGGGAAGGCATTAAAAGATTATGATGGCTTCGTGAAAGTTCTGGTTGATAAGAAGAAAGAAAAGATTTTAGGATGCCACATCATTGGAACTGACGCTTCATCAATAATACACGAGGTTATTGTTGCGATGAAGAACAAAAACAATGTGAAAACAATAACAGACACTATCCACATTCATCCGGCATTACCTGAGGTTGTTGAAAGGGCTTTCCTGAACATAGAAGACTAAGATTTCTTCCTTAGAACCATCAAGACTTTATTGCCGCGATATTCTGTATTTCTTTCAAGGACATCGAATAAACTCTGGGATTCCAAGAAACTGTTCATCCTTCTTACATCTTCCATCTTTCGCTGATAAGAAGTAGGATTGAAACTTCCGCTAAAAGGATTGAGCATGCCACTCCAAGCCTCGCCTACTTCTTTTTCACTAGGCTCGAACAAAGCCAATACTCCTGCCAGCCTGAGAACGCGCCTTGCCTCTGAAAACGCAGCCTGGTGATCATGCAAGAAGTGCAAAGCCATCACATAGAGCATCACATCAACCGACTCTTCCCTTATAGGCAATGTGCTGTTCCCATCTGCAACGATAAAATCAACATTGGTCCTTCCGAAAAACTCCCTTCTTGCCATCTGGACAAGCTCATCAGAGATATCAATACCGACGTACCTGTTCACATGAGGCGACAATACCCTTGCGATCCTCCCGTTGCCTGAACCAATTTCCAGCAACGAGGATTGTTCTAGGCTAACGTATCTGCCAAGAGGCTTGAGCAGGATGTCCTTGTTGAAATCTCCGTGCATTATCAAAGGGTTTTCCATAAAAACCTAGGAACCCTGGCAAGTATATAAATGTTTTTGTTGTTATTTCTTATTAGTAGTTACTTTTAGAAAGATTTAAATACGCAGACTCCGGGTCAGTTTGATGGCACACGCCCTCAGAGAAAGGATTAACCGTGCGGTTGATAAGAGCAAAACCTTGCAGCTAATCTGCGGAGTAGCCAGCGGGTATGTAGCGGGTCTTTTCGGAGCAGCTCTCCCGTGGACTATGACTACATCAATGCGTGATAGCTGCAATCCAACTGAACCGCCTCTTCTAAGAAGAAGCATGTATGCCACATTCGCTGCGACAGCCATTGCCCTCGGAGGGTTAATCGCGTACGGAGTTTACAAAGACGGTGTCAATTACTCACTGTTGCTTCCATTCATTGATGTCAGTGCTAATGGAATAGGATATGCAATCAGAAAGAAAGAGAAACAGGGATTAAACTCTCTCGAAGAGATATTCAGCTAAAGAACGAGACGTATAGGGCAATGATCCGAGCCCATGACATCAGGCAGGATATCCGACTTCTTCACTTTCTTCATGAAGTCATTGTTCACGCAGAAATAATCAACACGCCAGCCGACATTCCTCGCTCTCGCATTGAACATGTGAGTCCAGAAAGTGTAATGGCCTTCCTCTCCTGGATGCAGATGGCGAAAAGTATCAACATAACCTGAACCAAGGAATTCTGTCATCCAATCCCTCTCAACTTGCAAGAAACCAGGATTATTCTTATTAGTTTTAGGATTCTTCAGATCGATTTCAGTGTGGGCAACGTTGTAATCGCCGCAGATAACTACATTCTTACCTTTCCTGACAAGATCATCGACATAAGCCTTCAATGACTTGTTGAACTTCATCTTGTAAGGAACCCTAGAATGATCCCTAGCTGAATAAGGGAAATAGCAATTCAATAGAATAAAATCCTTGAACTCAGTTATGACAACCCTCCCCTCGTCATCTATATTAGGATCATCAATGCCTATTTTATGTGAGAGAGGCTTTTTCTTGCAGAACGTGACGACGCCTGAATAGCCTTTCCGCTTTATGACTTCTGCCCAATAAACATGATCATAACCAAGATTGTCAAGCTGGTTTTCCAGCTGGTCCTCGCCTGCTTTAACCTCTTGCAGGCATAAAACATCCGGCTTCTCCTTCTTTACGAAATCAACAAAGCCCTTGTTGAGAACTGATCTTATTCCATTTACGTTCCAGCAGATAATCTTCATGACGAGAGTTCTGGCTTTTTAGTTTAAAATATTTTGCTTTTGGAAAAATTAATAAATGCTGTTTTCCGATTTTTGTTTAATGAACGCAAAAGGATATCTGGATAGCATCGGGCTGGATAAAACAGAGGAGTTCAAGGACACTTTCCTGGAAGAAGAGCTCAAGCTGATAGCTGTTGAAGACGTCTCTCTGGCAGACGAGGAGAGGAAGCAGCTTTACACTTATCCAATACCGAAAATATCTGAAGATGGAACCTGCACATTGCCTGACCAGCTTGAAGACGAGCCGTATGATGTTAGCCGGAAGTTCAATGACGACAGGAAAATGATGTTCATCAAGAAGATCGTTGAACTGCTGAAAGAGCAGACTGCCTCTGAGTGGGCGGGGATCTACAAGAAGATAGACGATTCGCTGGTGAAGCTGTATTCCATAGGATCTCCATCAAGGCCTGAATTCCCCTTGACAAATGACTTTGCGAAGACAAGCAACAACTCAACTGTCGGAATCACTGGAAAAGCAATAGTAGTCAACGATGTTGAGGCGCATGTCGAACAGGGAAAGGCATACTACAACTGCGACAGCAAGGTGAAGTCTGAGCTGTGCCTGCCGATAATAATCGATGGGAAAGTCTGGGGCGTGATTGACCTGGAAGCCTTCAACAAAAAGCATTACTCGGACCAAAGGATATTCAGGGCTGCGATGATTGAGGTTTATTTCTCTGAGAAGATATAATAGTTTAAGCTATACTGCGATTAAAGAAGGGTATTTGTTCATACATCTCTCTTAGTTGGAAACGAGCGAGATCCATTAGTGCTGCTGGAGTATATGATCCTGAAAAAACAGGAGTTTTGCCTTTGGCGTATTCAACTTCGCAGTAAAAAAGAATCTCCCTACCCCTTAATTGAACGCTTATTTCACGATGAACATCCGGAGAGCGGTCTATATCTTTTAAAATGCCCTTGTGGAGAAACAATTTCGTGCCTAATTCTGTGCCCTTGTTTCGCTCATAAATTCTTTGCGTTTGCCTATCGAATGACGTTGTCATGTAAAAAATAAACTTAGTTCAAGTTTAAAAACCTATGTCACTGCTTCACGCGAAAACTGATTTTTAAAAACTTAGCGAGGTTTAGCGTCTAGGAGTCTAATGCAGGAGGCAGAATCTCTTTCAACCTTCTGAGGTTGACTTCAAGGACATTGAAATCCGCACGCTTGAAGACCCTCGCGGATTTCGCTTCAAGAATAAGCACGAGCGCACGATTGATTGCACCTAGGACATCGCTAATGTTGTAAGTGTGCTTCGTTCCGGTAATATAGCCTAAATCATCAATCGCCATGTGTTTGCTGAAACCACCCGCTTTTGCAGAATCCTGGACGTCAAGAGTAAAAAGAAGGAACTGGTTATCGAGAATCGCCTGCACAGCTGTCTGTTCTTTGCCAAGACTTGTGCCTTTATCATTTCTTTTGAACCAGCTGAAAAGACCCATGTATAATTTGCGGCATGTTCTCTTATTTAAACATAACGAAAAACACTTCCCTCGGAAACTATATAAATTACCGGAGAAGTTTCTTATGCAGATGGCGAGCTACAAGCAAGTGATATTGGCAAGGGCTGACCTGAAGCTCCCTTCTGGAAAACTGGCGGCTCAGGTTGGACATGCTGCTGTTGAATGCGCATTGAAATCAGACCCAAAGAAAGTGAAGGCATGGGTAAATCAAGGGATGCCGAAAATAGTCTTGAAAGTCAAAGATGAAAAAGAGATGATGGATTACTTCCAGTTCTGCAAGGATGCCGGATTGACTGTTTCATTAATTACTGACGCAGGCCATACTGTCGTCGAGCCTGGAACAAGGACTTGCGTTGGAATCGGGCCTGATGAAGAAGAGAAGATTGACAAGATAACATCTCAATTGAAGATGTATTAGCAAGAATTTCTAGAGCATACGCCTTAATCTCTCAAGCAGAGAGTCGTAAGCTGCGCGAGCTCGCGTGAAATCCGCTGGCAAACCAGGAACAAGAGCTTTAGGCATATTAGCGTACTTGACAGCGTCATTCAATCTTCGCCTGATATCAGAATGAGTGGTAGGCTCGTCAGAATCCGAATGCGTGAGGATAGCATACGCCTGCTTTGGAACAAACCTGCTGGAAGAGGAAGATGATGGTGAAGAAAGCGGCTCCAAACCCTGCTTCAAAGGCCTGTAAGCGACCCTCAA
>DATDVX010000104.1:0-2497 GCA_035289885.1 Candidatus Nanoarchaeia archaeon
TTCTTGACCTTGGAACATTTGAAATGTCTGACAACTCGCCTGCAGAGGAAACGCCCTTGCTCAACAGAGCTGTCCAGATCTTGACTTCATAAATATTCAAATCGAAAGCTGCCCTAAGTTTCTTCAAAAAATCTTCTTTGACTATCATTGTGTTTTTGCCCCTATTGTTTGATACTACTGTTGGATGATTAAGTCCTATATAAAGCTTTTGGTTATGATGTCGTTGGCGAGTGGTGAAAAAATGATAAGTTTTATAAATACCTAAGAGGACTATCCAAGCATGGCAAAGGTAGCGATTGAAGGCATAGCTGAAAGAAAACAATAAAAGATGGAAATAGACCATGACCTTGTTGTGAGGATAGTCAGCAGGAGGTTCAACAGCATAGTTGAGCCGATTCTTGACAGGAAACCTGATGGAAGCTTCATAGAGGATTTCGAGCATATGAGAAGGATGTGTACCAAATCCCGAACGCAATATTTTTGGAGTATATTGTCACCAAATACGGGGAGTGTACCTGACGAGATTATTGGTATCTGGTACATCATTGACACTGGAAAATTTACTTTTGAATTTCACAATTTCAAAGGAGCCAATGGGCGCATCACACAATGTTCTATAGAAGAGCTTAACATGGTCCAAGCATTTGATTATCTTGAAAGAGCGATATATGAAAGATATTGAAAAATCAGTGAATGAATCTTAAATTTTTTACAGCTTTCCTCGCAGCTTCCAGTTTCCTGTTGAAATCATCCATGAATTCAGACATCTTTTCTATGGCTAATTCCTTCAATTCAGACGAAAGCATCTTTCCTGACTTGTAATCCTTGTAGATTGCATTCAATTCCTTGTCATCCTCAATCAAATGCTGCTTCAATAATTCAAATACCATATCCTTCTCGACATCCGCGCCTAGCTTCCTTTGCAACTCCAAGGTATCCCTGCCACCGGTGACTGCACGCATGATCTTCTTTGAAAATGACGCCTTGTCCTCTGGCAGTTCTATCATCGATTCCGGCTTTGATTTTGACATCTTGAAATCCCCGTTGAGAGCAGGAGTGTATTTGTGGTAGATTGCGCTTACCAGAAAGTACTTCTTCTCTTTTGAACGACGGATGTAATCTCTTGTCAGCCTTACATGAGGATCCTGATCAGGGCCAACTGGAATGATGCCTGGCATCCTTTCCTCGGCTTCCTGCGGATAAAGTATATCGCCCATCTGAGTGAAAGCCGACAGAATCCTTCCTGGATCTGCAGTGCCATAAACAGCCTGGAATTCATTCAATGTGATTTTCTTTGAAGCTGCAGCTGCAATCTTCATGACTTCAGTATTTTCAGACTGAAAATAGAACTTCGTTTTCTTCGGATCCAAGCCCAACGCGATGTAAGCCGGAATGTGGAAGTTCATCGCTCTTTCTCTAGCTTCCTCTATGGAGATTCCCCTTGAAGCAGAAGCCTCGATGTCAGCTATAAGCATGTAGGTAATTGCTCCGTGATCCTGGAAATACCTCAAGTTTTCAACTACCATCTTGTTTCCGAAGTGAATCCTGTCATTCGAGGGCATGATGCCTGAGAGGGCGTAGAACTTCCTTTTGTTCTTGATGCAATCAGCGATTATCTGGAGGTCCCTTCCGCCGAAGACAACGCCTCTTCGCATCAACCTGTTCGGATTTGGAAAGCTCTTGCTATCAAAATGCTCCATTCCGAAATCCTTAATCAGCTTCTCGTAATCACTGATCAAAGTCGAGCCCCATGGGTCGATTATCTTTGCCATGAGGATTATCGCGTCCTGCGAGCTATATAAATATTTTGAAGAACTTTCACAGGAGAAAGTTTTATATCTGAGTTGTTAAAGCAGATAAAACATGCTGGAGGTATGCCTAAGTAACATGAACATCAGAAGGATGGAAGATGAAGCAATAGGCGCTGTTGCTAAAGTCCACCAAGCTGTCTTTGGAGAGAGACAGATGGATTCTGAAAGATGGGTAAGGCTCCAGAGCCAGGCTTATCCATTGAACCAGTTCTTTGTGGCAACAGCAAATGGCGGCGTAGTAGGATACATATTATGGAGCGAGATGGGCGGCTTCAGGAAAGACCCCATTCTTGAGCTAAGGCAGATGGGAGTGCTTGAAGAGTTTAGGGGATTGCACATTGGCTCAAAGCTTGTGACAGAATCATACGAAAGGATCAAAGCAGAGCTTGTAAGCGACGGCAGGAACCCTCCGTACAGA
Source organism: Candidatus Nanoarchaeia archaeon (assembly GCA_035289885.1). Classification (GTDB taxonomy): domain Archaea; phylum Nanobdellota; class Nanobdellia; order SCGC-AAA011-G17; family DATDVX01; genus DATDVX01. The sequence continues at coordinate 2,230 of DATDVX010000104.1, forward strand.
GTTCTCGTGACAACAGCAAGAAGCAATGAAAGAGCCATCAGATTGTATGAAAAAACGCTTGGAGCTGTCGAAGAAGGATGCCTTTATGACTTCTACAGGCCTGGAAAAGACGAAGTGCTGCTTGTCGCAAGAAGAGGCAACGGGAAAATATAAGTTTCAATCAGAAAAATTTTAAAAAATAAGAAAATAAAATCAAGCTGCGATAGCTTTCAAAAGCTCGAACTTGTTATTCTCGCAAACGCATCGAACAACCCCCGGGATTGTATCT
>DATDVX010000105.1:0-10244 GCA_035289885.1 Candidatus Nanoarchaeia archaeon
CCCTGTGCCGGTTCATGACTTTCATGAAAGGCGCTTGGTTCTTTTCATATCCATTGAAAGGCCCTTTCACTTCTGCCATCTCAGCTGAGACGCAGTATGCATGTCCTGTCATTATCGCTGTCAGCGCTCCTGTTATCGCAAAAGCTTTCTCGCTGTCATAAGGTGTCCCCATCACCATCAATAAAGTTCCTAGATTTGCATATCCCAATCCTAGTGGTCTGTAATCCTCTGAGTTCCTTGCTATCGAGTAAGTAGGGTAGCTTGACAATCCGACAATTATCTCCTGCGCTATGAACATTATCCTGCATGCAGCCCTGTATTTATCCACGTCGAAAGTCTTGTTGTCGCTGCCCAAGAATTTCATCATGTTGACAGAAGCTAAGTTACAGGCCGTATCATCTAAAAACATGAATTCACTGCACGGGTTACTCGCCCTTATCGGAGAGGTATTGCTTGAAGTGTGCCACTTGTTTATTGTCGTGTCAAACTGCACACCAGGATCTGCGCAAGCCCATGCTGACTGGCATATCTTGTTCATCAAATCCCTTGCGGAGTATTCATTCACGACTTCTCCCGTTGTCCTCGCGATAGTTCTCCATTTCCCGTCGTTCACAACTGCATTCATGAAGTCATCTGTCAGTCTTACTGAATTATTTGCATTCTGCCCTGAGACAGTGTGATAAGCTTCTCCATTGAAGTCAGATGGATATCCTGCGTCAATCAATGCTTTCACTTTCTTCTCTTCTTTCATCTTCCACTCGATGAAATCAACTATCTCCGGGTGGTCCATGTCCAAGCAGACCATCTTCGCTGCCCGTCTTGTTGTTCCACCGGATTTTATAGAACCGGCTGCCCTATCAAATACTTCCAGGAAGCTCATCAAGCCAGAGGATTTTCCTCCGCCGCCGAGTTTTTCATACCTGCTCCTTAATCTTGAGAAATTCGTTCCGCTGCCCGATCCAAATTTAAAGAGCTTCGATTCTGATTTTATTAAATCGAAAATACTTCCGAGGTCGTCCTGCACGTCCTGTATGAAACAGGCGGAGCACTGCGGCCTTTCATATGCGTTTGTTATTTTTACGACAGAATTTGATTGTTCGTCGTATGTATAATTCTCCATTGTGCCTTTTATGCCATATTCCTGCCACAGCCCGCAGTTGAACCATACCGGGGAATTGAAAGCCGCGTATTGGTTGATCAGCAAGAAGTTCAATTCATCCTCAAAAGCATCTGCCTCGTCCTTTGCAGCGAAGTAATTATGTCCTTCGCCCCAATTTCTTATTGTGTGTGAAATCCTGTGGACCAGTTGCCTTGCACTCACTTCATGACCTGTTCCAGGCACTCCTGCTTTCCTGAAGTATTTTGAGACAGCTATGTCAGTTGCCAGTTGTGACCAGCTTTTAGGGACTTCAACATCCTTCATCTCGAAAACCACCCTTCCATCAGGCTCGCTTATGATGGAATTCCTCTTCTCGTACTCAACCTCATCCAGCGGGTTTTTGCCCTTCCTAGTAAATGCCCTACCTATCTCAAGTCCCTTCTTAAGCAGCTTTGCCTTCATTAAGAGTTCACCTCAAGTTTTTGTTTATATATGGTGCCTGTCACTGTCTGCAAGTCCCCGTTTTCATGCTTTAGGCACAAATGGAAAGTACTATATGTTGTGTACATCATTGGTCAGATACACAACTAATTGTATTTTGTTGATTAAGTGATATATAAGCATTATTGTTGTTTAATCGCATATTTGCATAGCATATTTCTTGAAATGTAATTCTGGAAACGATATAACAGCTTATATATTTTTCAGGGGAAGGTGGGAAGTGAATATTGTTTCCAGCATATGCTTCCAATATAACTATTTTACAGTAGTGATAGACAGAAACATTTATATAAGAAGCTTGAGCTTGGTTAATGCCATGAAAGGCGACCAACCAGGCGATTTGAGCATACATGATCCTGTCTATGACGCAGGCCTGCCTTTGCTGGATGTCCAGAGTCGATTGCTGCTTTCAGCTCCATGGAACGTGGAAAAAAGAAGAAGCTCTAACATAAGGATAACGCCGGTCGCTGGTTACATTGAGAAGCAGAAAAAGAGGGACTTGAAAAGCACTGCTTATGAGGCATACGCGACAATTCTCTTCTCGCATCTTTTCAGCAGGTACAACGAGATGTTTTCCAGAAATGATTTCACGCTGTATGTTCCGCAGGCTGTGAGAGTTGCTCATGGCGAGAGGGCTGAAGATAATTCATTGAAGTCTGTGCTTTACGAGCTTTTTTGCCCTGGCAGGCCTTTCAACAGGATTAACAACGCCAGGTCGTCTGATTCATGCAATGTTGACGGGGAAGAAGTGCGCGTAGGGGAAAGGGCCATGTATCTGTCAGGAATCTTCGCGGAGATCATGAGACGGGAAGGGCTGGTCCACGGAGATACTTCTCTTAGGCATTTTTTCATGCTCCCGCTTGACGTCAAGCTTAATGATGTTGACAGGGATGGGAATCTTTACACTCTGGATTCCAGGAACGGACTCGGCGTCATTGATGTCGAAGGTTCAAGGAGGGAAGGGCCTGATTCAGAAGGGGTTAGGAAAGAAGTTGATGCGTTCCATACACGTGTTTCTGGAAGGTTTAGGACGCCACGCTCTGAGGAATATTTCGAAAGAGGTTCTGCTCTTGTGAAGGCCAAATGCCTAGATTTTTCAGCGATAGACCTTGTGGCAAGGCTTGCTGATGAGATATTTGCTTCCAGGTTTGGCAACTTGGGAGTTGCGAGGGTTGACATGCGGGAACAAAAGGCATATTTGAGATAATTCTTGGTTATTTTGAGCAGAAGTTCGATGATTATAGGGCGATGTGATTGTTATATTTGAAATAATGTCATTTTTCAGCGGCTATTAGAACATCTCTCTCGACTCTGTCAATAAGATGCATTTGTGAAAAACCAGCATCTGCTAATGCCTTTAGCGTTGCTTTTTCATCCATGCGATAGCTATCGCTTGCATCTTGAGCTTCATGATCAAGGATTTCAGTTCTGAGCGGCTCATCCAGATAGCGGTAGCGCCGGAACTGGTGTTCAGCCATCTCCCACCTAGATTTAACATTGCCTGGATATACCTTGTCCATCAGTAAGAGTGCTCCTTGCGGAGACAGGCATGAATGGATTTTCCTGAAGATTCTGTGTTTTTCGTCCCAAGTGAAATTGTGTATAACCCATGCTGAGGCTATAGCATCATAGGTGGCATCAGTTCTTTTCAGATAGGCAAGCGCATCATCGCAGATGAAAGTCACCCTGTCTTTGTATCTTGCAAGAGCCTCTTTTGACCGTTCTATCATCTCCGGTGAAACATCAAGTATGTCTATTGCTAGTGAAGGATTATGTTCCAATATGTATTGCGTCAGATCTCCCTCGCCGCTTCCTATCTCCAAGCCTGTCCTCTAGGGTATACCCTCTCCTCTTCAGCAGATCTATGATTCCAGGGTCGATTTCCGGACGTACTGCAGTTATCATTTTTCAGCCTCTTCGATTATGTCAAAAGTTATTTTTACTAATGTGCTTGGCTTCAACTCATTCTCAAGAACTCTGGGAATGACTAAAATAGCCTGCTTTCCGTGCTTCGCAATCTTCTTTGTTATTGTGAATTGTTTTGCCATTGTATGTATAAAGCATCCATTTCCTATGCCAAATCCCTATATAAATCTTGCTATATTTTAACCACTATCTAGTTGCAACAATAGAAAGCTTTATATAGTACTTTGTCTCCTATAGTAACTATCTGAAAAATGATAACATATGATTTGGAAAAGAGGGTTGGAAGCGAAAATTCCTATTCACCTAGCGCTACAGGCATGTATATGCCAAGTTTAGAAGGCTCTAGGAGAGCAGGTTACACTCTAAGTAATTCAGATGAATCATACTCTGGAAAGGCTTCCAACGCCGACTCTGGATCATATGCAACTTCTCTTATTAACATGAGGACAGCCGAGGAAAAGAAGCTCTACAGTCATGTTGACGGGGCCAACGGCGGCTGCCAGTGCGGAATGCATTAGGAAGTTTGTATGGACATAGTCAATGATATTAGGGATAGCCAGAATGATGGCTTTCATAGAAGCAATAACCGCATAAGATTAGAAGCGCTTCTTGATGATGTGGTCGCTGACCTTAATGGAAACGTCGAGCATAAGAGGGATTTCTACTGGCGTTTGTGTTTATGGAGCGGGCGGGATTTTGCCAGCGTGAAAAGCCCGGTATATAAGATATTGCAGGGTGCAGGAATAACAAGGTTGTTCATACCTAGGCTTATAGCGAAGGTGCGCAGTTCTTCTTCTTCAGAGGACTGGTCAACGCCTCATGATGAAGTGAGGTTTAAGCTGCCATTTGACGAAAGGCATATGAGGCATCTCGAAATGGCGCTGAAAGCTCATGGAGAAGAACATGGGTATGCTGAAGCCAAGATTTCATACTAAATTTAAATTCTGCTTTTCAATCCAGCCCATAATAATGGCAAGGATATTGTAGCGTCGCATATCACATCTACGAAATTCCCTTTTGGATTCATCTTTCCCCAGGAAATCCCTTCTTTCAGAGGCGCTCCGCTTGAGCCACCAAAGGCTTCTCGATCAACAGTCAATTGTATTCCATATTCAGCTGGTTTGGGCGCGAACTGCATGGCCTGCTGTATGTAATTCTTTGGCACTCCTCCGCCGATGTATATCACTCCAGATCTTTTCGCAGTCCAGGAAAGATCGTTTATCACATTCAAATCTCCGAAAGCATCGATTTTTATTTTATTGCTTTGTAAAAAGTTCCATACTTGTAGCCCCAATCCGGAATCAGCCAGCGCAGGGCAGAATAATTTGATATCATTGTCAGCGCATATCCTCAAGATTGTATTCTTAGGAGCATGCTTACCGAATTCATGTAAAAATTCTTGTATGTTCATCTCTTTTTTCAGTTTAGGGAACACTTCCTTGCAGTAATCCTCGATCAATCCGTAAACCTTGTTGCTCATGTATGAGTTGTACATCCTGTCCAATCCTTGCTTGTTCAGTTTTTCATCGTCAGCATATTCGCTTCCTTGGTAATGCCTTTCGCCCAATCCTTCGCCTAGGTCATGCGTCAATGTTGCTCCAGTAGTTACTAGAACAGAAATCCTCCCGCTCTTCAGTATGTCGTGGATTATGTTCTTCATCCCGCCAGGGACCATCGCTCCGGCAATCCCCAAAAAGATCCTGCAATCCTTGTCCTTGAACATCCTCTCAGCTATGTCAACTGCCAATCCTAATTTTCCAGCCTGGAAAACCCCTGATTTCTCGAAGGCTTTCGCTAAGTCATTTATCTTCATGTCCTTTGTTATAGTCACGTGATCTACTGGTTTCATGGTTATTCCGACCAAACCTCTGCTTTTAAACGTTTCTTACGGTCTGGACCGGAGATTTTCCGGAAAATTGACAGAAAGCTTTAAATATAATTAAATTATACGTGGTGCTCATGGAAACGATTGAGATAAAGCCAAAAAAGTGGGGGAATTCCCTGGGATTCACGATACCGAAGGAGATAGTGGAAAAGGAGAGGCTTTCTACGAAGAAGAGGGTTAGGATAACCATCACAAGCCTGGATAATAGGCATAAGCTGAAGGAGATGTTCGGGACGTTAAAGTTCGACAAGCCAACTCAGCAAATAATGGATGAGATAGACGAGGGATATGATGACTGAGTCATTTCTAGCGGATACATACGCGTTGATAGAGATAATTGAAGGCAATCCTAACTACGAGAAGTATACGGATTACAACCTGTGCATCACTGAGCTTAACCTGATTGAGCTGTACTACGCGATACTCAGAAAGCGCGGCAAGGAGCAGGCACGCCATTATCTTGAAGAATGGGACAGTTTCACCACGGGCATCTCATTGGAGAGCATCAGGTTCGGGATGCAGTTCAAGCTTCTGAACAAGAAAGACAAGCTAAGTTACACTGACTGCATAGGTTATGCGCTGGCGATGGAAAAGAATATCAAATTCCTAACAGGGGACGAGAAGTTTGAAGGCCTTGCGAATGTTGAATTTGTCAAATAAAAACCTATATAAACGCTTTGTCTTGATTGTTTTTCCATGATTCTGGGGGTAGCGGGGACTCACGGCAGCGGCAAGGACACTATGGCCGCATACTTGATGAAGAAAGGCTTTGGCCACTATTCGCATTCTGATGTCCTTAGGGAAGACTTGAGATCCCAAGGTATTGAAGTTACAAGGGAAAACCTCGTGAGCTATGGGAATAAGTTGCGCGCAGAGAAAGGACCTGACATATTGACGTGCAGGATCCAGGCAATACTGAAGAAAGGCATGGATTATGTCATAACAAGCATCCGCAACGAGGCAGAAGTCAAGGCATGGCAGGAACTCAATGATTTCAGGCTTGTCTGGGTTGACGCTTCTGAAGAGCTGCGCTTCAAGAGGTTCATGGCAAGGCATGAAAGGAACTCAGAAAGCCAGAAGGAACAGACTTTCAATGATTTCCTTGCAGCTGAGAAAAGGGAATGGGAAAACGACGATCCAAACAAGCAGCAGCTGAAGAGATGCAAGGCTTTGGCAAACGAAACTATAATAAATGACTCCACATTAGAGAATTTCCATAAAAAGATAGATATTTTGCTTAAAGGGGGTTGAGGTTTTCAAATGGTTGACAACAGGCCTAGCTGGGATGAGTATTTCATGGACATAGTCAATGCAGTTTCAAAGCGCGGGACATGTGATAGGGGCCAGGCAGGCTGCGTGATTGTCCGGGATAAAAGAATCCTCACGACAGGATATGTCGGCTCTCCTCCTGGCTTGCCGCATTGCGACGAGGTCGGTCATCAGATGCATGCAGTAACTCATGAAGATGGTTCGGTTTCCCAGCATTGCATCCGCACGACTCACGCAGAGCAGAACGCCATGATACAGGCTGCCAAGCACGGGATTTCATTGGAAGGAGCCACAATCTACACGAAGATGACTCCATGCTATGTCTGCGCCAAATTGATCATCACCGCCGGGATAAAAAGGGTTGCCGCGTTGCGCGATTATCATGCTGCAAGGGAATCAAAGGAGATATTGACGCGGGCTGATGTCAAGGTAGATATACTCAACAAGGAAATAGAAGCTTACAAGGACCAATGAGGCTTCAAGTTCAGCGCCTGGACAAGAGCATGGATCTTCCAGCAATAGCGCATGAAGGCGACGCTGCATTGGACTTAAGATCATCAGAAGACAAGATTTTGAAGGCCGGACAGCAGTCCGTAGTCAAGACTGGATTGAAGGTTTCAATACCTAAAGGGTGCGTCGGTGTCATCAAGGACAGGTCCGGCTTGGCTGCTAAGAATGGTCTTCATTGCCTGGCTGGAGTGATTGATTCCGGTTACAGAGGTGAAATCGGGGTCATCATCAGAAACTTGGGCAATGAGGACTTTCATATTGAAAAGAATATGCGCATCGCACAGATGCTTGTTCTAGATCATCACTCTCCTGTTGTGGAGGAAGTTGATTCTTTGGAAGACAGTTCAAGAAGCGAGAAAGGTTTTGGGAGCACAGGCGTCCATTAAGAATTTATAGTATTGATTTTATGTCTTTCAGCAATTCTTCGAACTTTTTCTGGTTGATATGCCCCAGTTTGTTCAGGTTTTTCTGTTCCCCGTTGAGCTTGTAAGCCAGGTCATAGGATTTTTCCATCGGCAGGTAAGGATCGTCCTCAGACTGGTAGACAAACACTTTCCCAAAGCTTTTCTCAAGCTTCTCCCAGTTGAAATTTCTTTGCGTGAATGTCTCGCATAGGGGATCGTATTTCTCGTCCCATAAAGAGCCGACAAATCCCGCGACAGAGAACAATGCCTTCGGTTTCAGGTTGAATTTCTCGACAATGCCAAGCAAAAATGCAACTCCGACAGAATGCCCGATTAAGATGGTATCCCTGTCTATCTTCCTGATGTGCGGCTGCATCACACTCATCCAGTTGTCGAAGTTCTGCCCTTTAGGCGTCGGGAACTTTGGAACAATAACTTCAATCTTCAGTTTCTCCAGCTCTTTCTTTAGCCATGGAAACCAGTGTTGATCAGGGTTGCTTTCAGTCCCGTGGATTATTATTGCTCTTGTCATTGTCTGCACTCGCATTCCTCGTCGTTTATTTTGGAAATCACTTCAAGAAACAGCTTTTTAACACTTTCGGCGTTCTTGTTTATTATCTCCAGTATCTTTTCAAAAGTGACATGCGCCTCCCCTTCCTTCCAGCAGTCATAGTCAGTTGACATCGCTATTGCGGCATAGCACATCTTCGCTTCCCTGGCCAAGACAACCTCGGGGACAGTAGTCATGTTTATCACGTCAGCATTCATCTGCCTGAACATGTTGCTTTCTGATTTAGTGGAGAATCTTGGCCCTTCGATTGTCACGATTGTTCCTTTCTCATGGTAAGGCAGTTTAAGTTTCTTCGCTGCTTCGGAAAATAATCTTCTCAGGTTGCTGCAGAACGGCTCGGCCATCGGGACGTGGTTCACTCTCTCATCAAATAATGTCTGCTCTCTTTTGGTTGTTCGATCAATGAACTGGTCTATGAAGACGAAATCACCAGGCTTTATGTTCTCTTTCAATGAGCCGCATGCAGTTGAAACGATGAGATGCGTGCATCCCTCGTCTTTCAGTGCCTGTATGTTCGCCCGGTAATTTACTTTTGTTGGAGAAATATTATGTTCCTTTCCATGCCTGGCTAATATCACGACGTCGACTCCGTTTATCTTTCCAAGAGTTAATTTCGAAGAAGGTTCCCCGAATTTAGTCATGACTTCTTTTTCCTGGCAATCCTGTAATAACTTAGGATCATCAAGCCCAGTCCCGCCTATTATTCCTATCTTCATTGCAGGACCTTCTCTTTGAAGACTTTCCATATGTCTGCCGATACTTCCTCAATGGTTTTCCTTTCATTTCCCTTCATGCAGTTGAGTATGGTGCAGTTCTTCCTCTCCTTGCACAGCTCAAGATAGACATTCCTAGTAGATTCCAGGTATTTTTCGTTCTTCTCGTGAATATCTGTCTCCCTTCCCCTTTTTGCGACAGCTTCAGTTGTGTTCTGCGTCGGCAAGTCCAGGAATATGACATAGTCTTCCTTCGCCAGTTTCAAATGTTTAAGTTCAAGTTCAAGTAGCCAGTTTATGAAATCTTTCCGCTTTTCCCTGTCCTTGAACTTCGATCCTTGATGAGCATGGTTTGATATGAAGTACCTGTCGCAGATGACATAATACCCTTCCTTGATGTGCTTCTTGATCTCCTTGGTGGCTTCTAGTCTATCAAGCTCAAAGAACAACGCAGCCAATTTGGGATGGATCTGCTCCAGAGTCCCGAATTCTCCGCGAAGATAGGCTTTGACTTCCTTCCCGAAGAACGTATCATATCGAGGGAAGCTCATCTTCCTGACTTTTTTGCCTTCCTGCTCTAATTTCTTGACAAGAATTTCAGTCTGCGTGCCTTTTCCAGCGCCGTCCACTCCTTCAATGACTATGATCTTGCCATTCATTCACATGCAGGCTTTGACGAAGCTATAAAAAAGTTTCGATGGGTTGTCCGGCGTGGAAGTCAGTTCAGGATGCGCCTGCGTAGCCATGAAGTACTTGTGCTTGGGCAATTCGATCATCTGCACTATCTTCCCATGGATGCCCAAAAATCTCTCATAATGACCAAAGTCCATGTCGACTTCCCCGCCGTCATCCAGCACAAACACTTCTCCGTGCTCGAAAGGATTCATGGTTCCAGGATCCACATTCAGGTACCCATCACATTTGATTGGTATGACTTTGAATTTCCCGGAAAACAAATGCCCTATAGAAGCGGCGACGCCGCCTTTGCCTAGACCAGAAATGACTCCCCCCGTAACCACAATGTATTTAGTTTGCTGCACTCTTAATGGTTGAAACAGCTTATATACAGCTTATATTAAAGTATTTTGGTGATTCAAAGATTTTTTCTTTTCTTAAGCTTCTTCATCCATGCGCCTAGCTTCGAGCCAAGGAAATATACCCCGAACACCACTATGAACACTACCAGTATCGCGAATGGCGCTGCAATCGGGTTCTCCCTTATGAAGTTGAACAATGGCTCATTGTAGAATGCAACTGAAAAGGTTGCCACGAACGTGAATATCATCAGCAGCACTATGTATCTCAATGTCTGCACTTCCCTTATCATCCCCTCAATTCTGTAGGAGAAGTAAGTAGCGATCACAAG
>DATDVX010000106.1:0-4225 GCA_035289885.1 Candidatus Nanoarchaeia archaeon
TAGTCAAGGAGCTTGGAAATTATGAGAGGCACAGGATAGGGAAAGACACAAACGGGGATGATATATCCGAGCTCAAAACCTTGCATTTCTTCCTTTTCAAGACAAATACTGAAACTTTGAAACCTCTTGATCCTGAAAATCCTGAAGCCAGATGGGTCGAAAAAGATAAAGTTGCAGATTTATTGACGCATCCGAAAGACAAGGAATTCTTTTTGAAAATAAAGGATGAAATCTAGAAATCCTTCAATGTCTTTCCTTGCTGGCCGAAATAAACAAGAGATGTCTTGCCTGCATGGCCTTCATTGACTTCCTTTAAGGATATGAACTTGCCTGCTGCTAGCTCATCGATCTTCCTGCGGAACGTGGAGTAAGGAGGCTCACCTGCCAATTTGTGTATCTCGCCGATTGTCTTACCTGAATTCTCCTTTATCACAGAGAGAAGATCTCGCTTGTCTGTGTTGAGGTCTGCAGAGGACTTTATAGTGAAGGTCTTCAATTTCTCGATGGCCTTATTGGCGTGCTTCAAGCGGATTTTCTTGGATGATTCTGCCTCAGCCAGCTCAGCTGACTCCTTTATCAAGAAAAGTCCTGTCCTGATGTCATTCAATGAGTATGTCTTCTGCACGATCGTGTCGAAAGCATCCTTCTCCATGACTCCGGGAACCAATGATTGCTCGGTCCTTTCCTTGAGAATCCCCTGGGTCTCTTCAAGATTGTAAGGCTTGAACTCAAGCACTTCAGGATTCAACCTTGACCTTATCCTCTGATCGATATCTGCAAGCCACTGCCTCTCGTTAGTTATCAATATCAAAGTCTTCCTTGATAATTCCTCGGAAAGCATGTAGTATATCTGCTGGTCCTCTATCTTGTCAGCCTCGTCAAGAACAATGACTGCAGATGTCTTGTTCAAAATCCTAGTTATCTCGCGCATCAGCTCATCGGTTGTCCTGTTGTGCGTGAACTTGAAACCTATCTGGTCGCAGATGTCAAGAATAACCTTGTGCGGGGTGTTTTTTTTCCAGACGTTGATGTATATCGGAGTGACCCGGTCATCAAGACCTTTCTCATCCAGCTCCCTGAGGACGTATTTTGTCGCGGCTGTCTTCCCTATTCCAGGAGCGCCTGTAATCAACAAGCACTTCCCGTTCCTTCCCTGCAGCAACGGCTTGATGCAATCAGAAATGTACATCTGCTGGTTGTCGCGGTAAGGGAGAAGCTTCGGAAGATAGTCGTGCTCGAGGACTTCAGGATACTTGAGCAGAGATTCACCCTCTTTAAGACTATTATCGAATAACCCCATAAATCGAATGTTGCGCTATTTTAGAATATAAGCCTTATGGTCTAGACCTCTTCAACGCCTTCTTTCGTCAAGGCGACCAACCTGAATCCAAGGCCTAGCTTCATCACAGCGCCCATAAGAGCCATGTGCTCTTTTCCGGTGCCCGAAATGAAGTTCACGCCGATTTCCGAGCCCTTGATTTTCGACTTCAAGACATTATAAATCTCGGTTTCCAGCTCCATCATCCCTGCGTTCAGATTTATCACAATCAACTCAGTGTTTTCCCTCTTGTTGAAATTCTCTTTCCCGTACTCATTTGTCAACAGAATAACCGAATCCCATTTCTCGTCTTCTATGAGACGATTAACGTGACCCCACGTCCCTTTGCCTGTGGACAAACACGCCACCAAGATTGTCATTTTCACCAAAAATCTCGGCTGAAATATATAAACCTTCCTAACACTCATATTTATAAACCCTAAATAATAAAATGTAAGATTTAAGATGGAATTCGAAAAACTAGTAACAAACCCTGATGTATTGAAGGCTGTGAAAGAGCTTGGATACACTGAATCGACAGCAATCCAGGAAAAAAGCATGCCTATGATAAACGAAGGCAAGGATATTGTCGGGCAGTCATACACAGGGTCTGGAAAGACCATGGCTTTCTGCATACCTATCACTGAAAAACTTGTGAAAGGCTCTGGCCTGAAAGCATTGATACTCGTTCCAACAAGGGAATTGTGCCAGCAAGTGCACACTGAGTTCATGAAGGCTGCCAAGTACAAGCCATTGAATGTCGTGCAGGTTTTCGGCGGAGTTGACATCCAGCCTCAGATGAGGAATGTCAGCAAGGCTGATGCTGTAGTAGGCACTCCCGGAAGAATGCTTGACTTGATACAGAGAAGGGCGATAAGGCTTGACCAAGTGGAGACGCTTGTGCTGGACGAGGCTGACAAGATGTTCGAAATGGGATTCATCGACGACGTTCAGAAGATAATCTCCTTCACGCCAAACAAAAGGCAGACATTGCTTTTCTCAGCCACATTCAACAAGGAAATAAAGAGGATAATGGAGAGGTTCATGAGGATGCCTGTGATCGTCAAAGTACAGGAGTTCGTCGACAAGAGCCTCCTTGAGGAAATATACTACTCAGTCCCACATTATGACAGATTCTCATTGCTTGTCCATCTTTTGAGAGAAGAGAAATCAACTCTTGTCCTGATATTCGCAGGAACTAGAAGGGCAACGGACATGCTCACGAATAACCTAAAATTACAAGGATTTGAGGCTGAAGCATTGCATGGAGGATTATCACAGAACAAACGAACAGCCACATTGCAATCATTCCATGCGAGCAAGCTGCATGTGCTTGTAGCGACTGATGTAGCAGCCAGAGGCTTGGATATCAAGAACGTGACGCATGTTTACAATTTCGACGTACCAAAGACTGACAAGGAATACCTTCACAGGATAGGAAGGACTGCGAGAGCAGGCAAGGAAGGAAAAGCAGTAACGCTGCTGTCTGAGAAAGACCATGACAATTTTCGGAGAATACTCCAGAACCACTCGATAAAAGTTGAGAGAAGGCAACTGCCTGAGTTCAAGGCCCTGCCTTTCAACACAAGAATGGAAAGGGAAGAGCATCACGGATACGCCCGTGGAGGTCGTCAAGGCGGCGGCTTCAGAAGGAATTTCAGGCCAAGAGGGCGCTTCGGGCAGAGAAGGTAAATCTATTTTTTCTTCATCAGTTCAATCTGCCACAGCTTGCTTATCTCATTCAAGTCCTTGAGGAAATTGTTCGATAGCCTATAGACCTTCTTGTAGACATTAAACTCTATGAGTCCCATGCCTTTCATCGGCGTGAGGATCCTGTCGTAGAACTGCCTCTTGTTGTATGAGATGACAGTCTTTTTCCCTGAAGGGAGGTTGAGGCTTTTCAAGCGATCATCATTTGCATCAATGACAAATTTCCCATCATGCAGCTTGGTTGCAAAGAAGCTCATCAATTCACGGCCAACCTCGCCATGATTCTTCCTGAGCATGTCTATCAGCAATTTGGCCACGACTGCCTGCTGCTCTGTGGCGAAGATTATCTCGAAGATATTATTAGGAAGATTAAACCTATCGTAAAGTATTACCAAGTCTTTTCAAACCCCCTATCATAAAACACCTTGCTGAATATATAAGATTATGGATTTCGTATATTAATATAGGGATTAGGTCTACCCGAAAAACATTCTGCTTTATTTTATACGCACCCAGCCTTCGGAATATTTATAAGCAGGTTGCAAATACCTCTTTCAATGCGAAAAATCACTTTGCTAGGTTTTCTATCAATAATAATCGCATTAAGCGGCTGCACAACGACCGCGACAGATGACAACAATATCTCTGATTTGGAAGACCAGATAGCGCTGCTGAAGCAGCAGGTCGATTACCTGAACCAGAGGCTGGATGAGATGAGTTCTGGCGTCAAGACTTCCGGAGCCAACATCGTGAACGAGGAATGCAAGGACAACATCAAGAAGATCGAGAGAGACATCAGCAACAAGGATAGTGACTTGAGGATTGCGGATGCGGCGCTCCAGAAAGGAAAGACGCAGGAATCAAACCTCATCGATGAAGCTAATGAAGACTATGATGACGCTGAAAAGGCCTTGCAGGAAGCGAAGGATGCGCTGGAAGAACTTGAAGACACGAACGCAAGCTCAAGCGAGATAGACGATGCAGAGGAAGAGGTGGCTGATGCCCAGGATGAGTTTGACCAGGCAGAGGAAAAGCTGAATGACCTGGAAAGCGGGGCTTTCATCGACAGGGCTGAAGCAGAAGTAACGAGGCTTGAAGACGAGATAGCAGACTTGGAAAACCAGATTGAAGAACTAAAGAGCTCCTGCAGCTAATCAACTTCGTCAGGCCGAAGAGCCAAGGTGACATTTATTTCCA
>DATDVX010000107.1:0-4970 GCA_035289885.1 Candidatus Nanoarchaeia archaeon
TGATTTTTTTCTTTTCTTCCACAGTCTCACCTCATTGGTTGATGCATGATAAGCAATGCCCTCTTATATTAAAAGATAGCCCCCCGAACTGTCCTTGAAAATGCCTTTAAAGAATAAAATACGCTCAATTCAGGCCTTTTACCGTTCGCAGAAGCTAAATATTGCTGGTCAAGTAGATGGAATATGTCTTTCCCTTGCTGACCCTTTTTATCATGTTCTTCTTCTCGAAGTCAGACAATATCTAGCTGACAGTTGATTTTGACAAGTTTGTCCTTATCCTCAATGTCTGCTGGGTTATCCCTTCCTGCTCCATTATAGCATTGAACACAGATTTCTCATTTTGAGTCAGCATCATGTTTATTATCTTCAGCTTCTCTTCTTTCTTCAAATTGTCTTTCTGGTAATCAAGCTGTTTAATGGCAACATCGCTTCTGTCAAACACTATTAGATACAGTCCCAGGAACAACAGCCCGAACAGGAACCCGATTCCCAGGTTGCTTATCCCGATTGCGCTGCTTATTGTCTGGCATTCCTTGTTCTGTATGCAGGAAGCTTCCTCGCTTTTCGCGTTTGTGTTGCTCAAGAGGTTCAATAGCACTCCGCCTACAAGGACCGTAAGGACGATTATAACTACCCCCAATTTCCTGTTCTGCATGGGGTTAAACTGGGTTTTCGGGTTTAAAAATTTATCTTTCTGGCAACCAGGTAGGTTTAAATAAGTCTTTGATAGTATTATTCTGCATAATATCAGGAGAGGTGATCTGATGAAGTCAAATCTTAATGCTGTCGATAGGGTTCTTAGGTTTGCCCTTGCGTTCTGGTGGCTCGGTCCATTTGCGCCGGCTTATTCAGCCACATGGGCCAATTGGGTGATATTAATCATAGGCTGGATCGCATTGCTCGAGAGCTTCTTTGGTTATTGCAGCCTTCAGCATGCTTTGGGCTTGGATAGAAAATAGAATTTAATCTTTTTCTTTTTTTAATTTTAAGTATTGCTCATTCTTTATCAATTATCTTCTTCTGTTGTAAGCTCCACTGAGAATTAGGTGTTTTTTTAACCCAGTCGACATATAAGTCAATGAATTCCAGCCTTTCCTTGAAATTCTTTTCTTTCATCTTTTCCAATTCCTTCAAGTCTATTCGTGGTAATTTCATGATAGGTACTTCCTAAACTTTTCTTCTATTTTAAGCTTTCGCACAAATTGATCAATTAAATCCTTATTTAGCTTGCCTTCAAATAGTTTGTACAGGTATCTCGCATCTTCTATGTCCTTTTCTGTGCCCAAAACAAGCTTAAAAGGTATTTGTAGTTCTAATGGTGAAATAATTATATCTGCTTTATTCAAACTTACTCTTATTGGATGTTCGAGCGACCAAAAATCTAGTTCTTGCTTAGGAAACTTTATTTCCATATTCGGAACAAACTCTCCATTTCTCGAAAATCGTATTGCAGTATTATTGGAAAGATATTCGTTATATGCCTCTATCGGATTTGAAGTGTTTATACATATGAATTTTGATGCAAGTTCTTCCCATAGCAATGAAAAGCGATGGTAATCAATTCTTTCCATGAAAAGGTCTATATCTTCTGATGCTCGGCTTCTTCCGAATAATATTGCTACATATCCTGATATAATAACATACTTTATTTTACATTTATTTAGTGCTGACGTAAACTCGAGAGCAAGCTTGTCAAGGTTATTGATTTCCTTTTCAAAGGCAATACTATTTTTTGAAAATCTTATATCCATATAGATATAATAATTTACGTATTTTTAAACTTTATCAGACGGTTTGGCAAGTGAAAATAAGGCTACCACGATTCAATCTCTTTCTGGATGTCAAAAAATTCCTCTTGAATGCCATGATTGAGTGCATATTCTTTCACTTCGCTATAATCTCTGGTTTTTACAGCAGACCGGGGAATCAGGAATATTTTATTTTGAAATATGACATATGTCTCCGTTTCATCCCAGAAGAGAGCGAACCAGTCAGGTTTGATAGCCTTGGATATAGAATTGGCCAGCATACTCATTGTATTGTCGGGAATCTCTAACTTGCGTACATGCCATATCTTTTCTCTCGCCTCAGGATGATGCTCAGTATGCTGTTTCACCAAATCCATGTTATCCAATACGCTGCTGTCAGTCAGCGATTCAAGTTCTACGATTCCTCTGTACATTTTGAATATGAAAAACGCCACGACCCGGATTTGAACCGGGAAGCCCTTGCGGGCCAAGCTTGCTGGTATCTTCCTGTTTTCCAGGCCTACACTAAGGTTATTTTTCAATAAGCCCTATTTGTGCAATACCAGGTTATGCGATCGTGGCAATAAAGAAATTAGCTTTTAAAAGGCTTTATAAGAATAGTGGTTCAGTAGTCATCCTGATAGGCATTGTAGGCAAATTTCTCGATGCCTCTTGCAGCGAATTGGACATTGACAGTCCTCGCAGCGAACCTTCCGCGTCCGTGATAAATAACATGGTCTCCAGCCTCGACTCTTAGCGTCGCAGGCAACAATTCCAAGCGGGTAATCTCATATCTCAATGGACTCATGAATTCATGTACCGGATATGCTTCGCGTGCCACCTGCCTCAGCCTGTCCTCAATATTGCTGTATTCGAAAGAATGTCTTTTCTTGTTGCCGAATTTGGCTCCTGCCACTCCAGCTAGAAACACGGCGATACTGCCGAACGGCATCCCTCTTGGATATACCAAGTTTTGGGCATTGGCGTTCTCCGCGGCTTTGCTAAGCGCATCAGGCGTCACTAACCTGTCTATGCAGTAGCCATAAGCTCCGACCTCCATCAAGAATCCAAACCTCTTTCCTTTCACTGGTTTCCTGGGGCTGGTAAATTTATGTGGAAATACATCACTATGCCTCAGCTCAGACAGGAAAAATACATTTGCAACAATCACGGCCATAATATTTCCGTATAATTGCTCCTATTTAAACTTTACAATAGAATTATCGCTTCTCAACAATTTTATCCATGGAAAACCTGACTTTCTTCATCTTTGCGTTGGCATCGTCATCAGCCCTGTAGCCTATGGCGCAGCAGACAGTGGCTGTAAGTCCCTGCTTCTTCAAGTCAAGTATCTCATTGAACTTCTCATGGTCAAACCCTTCCATCGGGCAGGCATCGATCCTTTTGTGCGCGCATGCTGCCAATAATGTCCCTAGCGCGATATACACCTGCTTTTTCGCCCATTCAATCCTGGCATGCGGGTCTTTTTTGCTGAATGATCCGAGCATCATGTCTTCATATCCTTTCAACGCCTCTTCCTTGATATCCCTCGTCTTCGCGATATCTCTTATGTACTCCTTGATATACTCAGGAGTCACATCATCTTTGGCGCACAAAACTATGAAGCTGGATGCATCAGTCACCTGCGGCTGGTCCCATGCGTGTTTTCTTAATGTTTTTCTCAGTTCAGAATCTTCTATCGCTATGAACTTCCACGGCTGCAACCCGTAGGAAGAAGCGCTCAATCTCAGGGACTCGAGTAGATCTGAAAAATCCTCCTCAGAGACCTTCTTGTCAGGATTGAACTTCTTCGTGGCATATCTCCATTCAAGGTCCTTATTCAAGCTCGACATTTTATCCTCTTGTTAAGAGCTTTATTTATAAATATGACGGCGTCCTAAAATTTTTATACTCTGGAAATAATCCTTATTCCATGATAACCTTCGAAGCATTCATACATTCGTATGGCTACGTGGCTGTTTTCCTCGGGATGTTCATTGAAGGCGAAACCATACTCGCGTTGGCAGGTTATTTTTCAGGGCTTGGCTATTTCTCAATTGCATTGGTGATTTTATGTGCGATAATCGCTACTTTGATAGCTGATCAGCTGTGGTTCCATCTTGGAAGGCTGAAGGGCAGGAAAATACTTCTGAAGCATGAATTCATCAGGAATAGGGTTGAGAAAGTCCATAATTTCATCGGAAAATACGAGACTCACACAATGCTTACATATAGGTTCATCTACGGGATGAGGATCACAACCGCTCTTCTCCTGGGTTCCAGCAAGGCCTCAGCCAAGAAGTTCTTCTTCATAGATATCGCTACAGTGATAGTCTGGGTTTCATTGTACACTCTTCTCGGTTATATATTCGGAAGCGCCATAAGCCCATTGATTGCAAGGATGAAGGATTTCGAGCTCCAGATGCTTGCTGCTATAGCGATTATATTGCTGGTAGTCTTTGTTGTCAGGCATCTAGTGAAAAAATACAGTTCACGCGCCTAAACGCCCTCATGCAGTTATTACAAAAGCTATATAACATTAAAAAATTTATTTTTACGCATGGATTTCATGGATAGAAACTTCAAGGAGATATTCGCTGCCCAGCTCCTGGCTATAATCGGATTTTTAGTCGCAGGCTCATTGCTCGCGTTTTACACAGAGAAGCTTCTCCTGATTCCAGGGATGCTGATCCTAATCCCAGGTTTCCTGGAAATGCGCGGCAATATCAGCGGCACACTGGCTGCAAGGCTTAGCTCAGGATTGTTCTTGGGCGTGATTGACCCTACAAAGAGAAAAACACGGGCGATCCACGGAAATCTCTTGGCTTCATTCATCCTTTCGATAGTAGTATGCCTCGCTCTAGGCCTTATCGCATTCGCGCTAAGCTTTTTTCTGTTCAAGGTATACATGCCTAAGCTTATTCTCATGTCTTTGATAGCGGGTTTCATCTCAAACCTCATCGAATCCCCTCTTGCAGTTGTTTCAACTCTTTACTTCTACAGGAAGGGTCATGATCCACATAACATCATGGGGCCGTTTGTCACAGCAGTTGGCGATGTCTCAAGCATAATCGCATTGTTGATAGCGATGGTGATAGTATGAGGCTCTTCCACCAGCATCTCCAGAAGCTCAAGTTCTTAGAGAGGAAAAAGCACCATCCTCTTGTTCATCAGCTGCACAAGAAGTACGGGATTTCCAAGAAGACGCTTTTCTACATGAAG
>DATDVX010000108.1:0-2975 GCA_035289885.1 Candidatus Nanoarchaeia archaeon
TGTGATGAAGAAGCAGTTTTCCGGGTAAGCTGCCTTGCCCTCGCTGATGTAATCAACGCTGATCCTCAGGCTGTTGCTCGTATTGTAGACTGCCCCGAGAATTTTTTCTCCATCATTGAGTTGCATGCTTCACCTCGCCGCGTCTTTCGCAGTGTAATTCTTGTCGCTTAAAAGAGGGACTGGTCTAACTACCCTATGGAAACCGATACAATGAGCATCACAATAATCAGGGAAGGCATCCTCTATGCCCTCCAGCCTGAACGGCTTGCCTGAATCTGGCTGGTGGAAAATCACTAATGATTTTGTCGGAGTCTGGCCAAGGAATACGCCCGCATGAACCATCCTGTGGCCTGTGCCATCCCTGTTTTCAGCTAAAAAGCTGACTATCCCGTTGACAGCCTCCTTGTATGATGCTGCTTCACAGTTCCCTCTCAATAACTCTTCCATGAAATACCTGTGCACGAACCTCGGCCTGTTGTGCGGATTGTGATCATCCATGCCCAAGACATAGCAGACCGTGCCGAAGCAATTAGAAACTGTATGCGGAAGATATTCCTGCGTGCCGATTCCTGGATTTGCAAGTAGCGCTTCTAGCCTTTCCCTGTTGGGGGAAGCTTCAACCAATTTCATCGCATGATACATGAAAGTCGCGCTTGCAGGCATCACATCGCTCCTGTCGTAGTCGTTCATTTTTCTTTCCTGAATGCAAAGTAACCTATTAATAAACCCATCGCTAGCAAGATGATGGATTCCATCCAAATTGTCGGGAAAACCATGCCTGCGGAGAATCCGAAGAAGACAGCGATAAGACCTGTGAACTTCCCTTTCCTATACAACCTCACCAATCCATAGATTGTGATGATCAGTGGCAATGCGGCGAACAATATCTTGCCAACCAATGGAAGAGCCTCGATGAAAGGCCTGATGAACTCGAACAGCTCTGCTTTGGGGGTGAAGCCTATTGCTGAAAATATGCCTCCGATGAA
Organism: Candidatus Nanoarchaeia archaeon; assembly: GCA_035289885.1. GTDB lineage: Archaea > Nanobdellota > Nanobdellia > SCGC-AAA011-G17 > DATDVX01 > DATDVX01. The sequence goes on from DATDVX010000108.1 coordinate 987, forward strand.
GCTTAGAAGAACGCTGCTTTCCTTGACTACGAATGACTTTAGCTTGCGATGCATCTCAGATTACCTATAAACCGCTATTTTTTAAATTTATCCCTTGCGACCAGCCACTCAAGGCATATTTTTAACTGCGGGTGCACTTTCGCATCATCCCTTATCAATCTGCATGCTTCGTCTAGTGTGAAGAATCCGCCATTCTCTACTTCGCCATCAGCAAATGAAAAGCCTTTAGTTGCATACGCGATGAATACCTGGATGAACCGAATATGCTCATCAGAAATGAACTTCAGCTCAGTCCCGAAATGGACATCTGCTTCGATTCCCAATTCTTCTTTCAATTCCCTTTTTGCCGCGTTTTCATAGCTTTCACCTGAGCGGACATGACCTCCTGCGGAAGTGCAATAATAACCTGGCAAGAACTGCACCTTTTCCGAGCGCTTCTGCAAGTACACCTTGCCATCATCAGGATTCAGGACAAAGACATGTACTATGCGATGCGGAAGCTTTTTCTTGTAGATATCTTCTTTGCTGACACGCCCTACAACTAGGTTGTTTTCATCGACGTGATCCATATATTCGGGCATATTTTCTCCTTGGGCTATGCACAAAAAGTTCTTTATATGCTTATTCTTATTGATTGAGTATTGTCTGTGTGAAATAATCAAGGTTTTTATTGCAAGGTGTCTTTTACAAGACAATACAAACCTATTGAACTTTCTCTCCTTTTAAGTATAATCTCCTCAAAAACGCCTCTGATTTCAGCATGCCATTAGTTTTGGCTCATAAAACGACATTTAAGTTAATTTTGTTTCTTATTACTTATAAATACCCATAAACATCCTTAAACCTATTTTTCTAAATCGTAACTATTAAATAGATCGGTGTGTTTTTTTGTGAATACCTAATCGTTGCATATAGAAACGTTTTTATATGTCTTATGTATGGGGGATAATAATGATGAAAGCAAAATCAATAGCATGGTCCGAGATACCAGTCGGAAAGCCTAAAATCTCGAAAAAGAAGGTATCCTTTACTACAAGTGGTGGTATAAGGTTTAGTGCCGGTATTGTTAGGGAATATGACTTAAGTAAGAAACTGCGTGTCAAGGCTTTTTTAAGACACGATAGTGAATCTACTTCAATTGGTTTTATGTTCCTTGAGACAGGCGAACCCAACTCTTTGAAAGTAGGTCATAATGCAAAGAATAATACTTGCTCGTTTTCAGGAATAAGCATATTTAGAGAAGCGGGTTTTGATTACAAAAATGCAGGAGTTCGTGTCTTCGAACCAAATGTAGAGAAATATAATGGTCAGACACTTTTCGTTGTTGAAATCAAGTCAGAAGTCAAGCAATTATAGTCAATTGACAAGGGGGGACCCGGTATGTCATCGAAACATATTGGCGTAGTACCGGTCTTAAAGACTATGTACTGTCCTGGTAGTCTCCCCTTATAAATTTTCCTTATTATTTTATTTACGAAACCTTTAAAAACCCAACCCCCTACTAAATGTAAATCAAGCCTCATTCTGCTGATAAATCAAATAGATAAACAAAAAGGCTTAGATGGGAAAATCAAAATGGAACACAAAGCGAAAGATTTCAATCACCTGCTGGGAAAGCTGAAAGGACTGAGCGAGAAACAACTAACGGCGCATTTCGGGCTTTACCAGGGATACGTCAAGAAGCTCAACGAGATAGAGACAAAGCTGAAGACTACTGACAAGGCACTGGCAAACTACTCTTTCGGCGAGTATTCTGAACTGAAGAGAAGGGAAGCTGTTGCATTCAACGGGACTTACCTGCATGAGATGTACTTCGAGAACCTGACAGGGGAGAAGACATCGGCTTCTGAAGAACTCAAGACAGCTGTCGATGCGGCATTCGGATCATGGGAGAACATGGAGAAGGACATGAAGGCAGCGGCATCAAGCACGCCTGGATGGGTACTGCTCACGAAAAACAACGTCGACTGGCAGTTGCACACGTACATA
>DATDVX010000109.1:0-4717 GCA_035289885.1 Candidatus Nanoarchaeia archaeon
CCTAAACAGCAAATATGTGGGAAATGTAGATGACGCTCCAAACTTCGTAGCTAGGATAAGGGAAGAGAGGCGCGCGGGAAATGTCAAGGATAATGTCAATGTCTATCACAACAGCAATGCTGATGAAGTGTTCATAGAATCCTCAAAGGGAAGGGCAAGAAGGCCGTTGATAGTCGTAAGGGAAGGCCAGCCATTGCTGACCGAGAAGCACGTGAGGCAGCTCGAGAAGAATGAGATTTCATGGAGCGATCTGGTGAAGCAGGGGATAATAGAATATTTGGATGCTGCAGAAGAAGAAAACGCGCTTGTTGCTTTCTTTGACAAGGACCTTACGCAGGAGCATACTCACCTTGAGATAACGCCGATGGCCATGTTTGGATTGACTACTGCACTTGTGCCGTATGGGAATTTCAACCAGAGCACAAGGCTGAATGCAGGCAGCAAGAATCAGAAGCAAGCCCTGGGCTTGTACGCTGCAAACTATTCGATGAGGATGGACATGGACGTGAATCTGCTTCATTATTCCCAGGTGCCGATTGTCAAGACCATAATGCATGACCTGAGCGGCTATGACAAGCATCCTGCAGGCCAGAACATAGTCGTAGCGGTCATGAGCTACAAAGGATATAACATGGAAGACGCGATCATACTCAACAAGGCCTCGATTGAGAGGGGCTTTGGAAGGAGCACTTATTACAGGCCAAGCACTGCTGAGGAATTGAGGTATTCAGGGGGACTAATTGACCAGGTAAGCATTCCGGACAAGGATGTGAAGGGGTACAAGAGCGAGCGCGATTACAGGTTCCTTGAGGAAGACGGAATAATCTATCCGGAAGCCAAGGTCGAGGAAGGCGATGTCGTGATAGGAAAGACAAGCCCGCCAAGATTCCTGAGCTCGATGGAAGAGTACAATCTTACTGCAGGAACCAGAAGGGAAAGCTCAGTCTCGATAAAGCACGGGGAAAGGGGAATTGTGGATTTTGTATTGCTTACTGAAAACGAAGAAGGAAACAGGCTCGTGCAGGTAAGGCTGAGGGATGAAAGAGTGCCTGAGGTAGGGGACAAGTTCACGAGCAGGCACGGACAAAAGGGAGTTGTAGGGCTTATAGTGCCGGAAGCTGACATGCCATTCTCGGAATCGGGCATAACCCCTGATTTGATATTCTCGCCGCATGGTATTCCTTCAAGAATGACAATCTCGCACCTTATTGAGATGCTCGCCGGAAAAGTCGGGGCATTATCAGGAAGGTACATCAACGGAACAACGTTCGATGCAGAGCCAGAGGAAAAGCTGAGGCAGGAGCTGAAAGGGCTCGGATTCAGGGAAAGCGGCGTTGAGACGTTCTATAACGGAATAACCGGGGAGATATTCGACGCGAAGATATTCGTCGGAAACATGTACTATCTCAAGCTAAAGCACCTTGTCGCGAACAAGATACACTCAAGGGCACGAGGCCCGATACAATTGCTTACGAGGCAGCCAACTGAAGGAAGGGCAAAGGAAGGAGGCCTGAGATTAGGAGAGATGGAGAAGGACACTTTCGTTGCGCACGGAGCTTCCATGCTGCTGAAGGAGAGGTTTGACTCGGACAAGACTATAGTGCCCGTATGCGAGAACTGCGGAATCATTGCTATCAAGGATGACTACAAGAACAAGAGCTACTGCCCGATATGCGGGGAGAATGTGGAGATAAACGAGGTAGAGATAAGCTATGCGTTCAAGCTCATACTTGATGAGTTCAAGTCGCTTGGAATATATCCGAAGCTGCAGCTCGAGAGCAAATACTAGCATTAGGTTGAGAACAAAAATCAAAACAAAGCCAATAACCAAAAAAGCCTATATTAAAAACAAAATAATCCAAAAATCAAAGATAAGGCATCAAATAATACAACGAAAATTATCAAAAACAAACCAAACAATAAAAATCATTGGAAGATTATAACCAAAAACCAGAAAGCCCAATAACGAAAAACCGATAATACAACAAAAAAATATCAATAAATCAAATAAGAAAGAATCAAATCATTGAAAATTATAACCAAAAATCAAACATAGGATAAATCAGATAATCATTAATCAAAAACTGACTAAAATATAATAATCAAAAATATTGTTTTCAATGCCGAATGAGATAAGATTGTAAAAATAGGCGAACAGAAGCGCAAATAGTTGTTCAGTAATTAAAAAACAAAAATGACAAAAGAAAAAACTGAAGAAGCGGCAATCGTGGAAAAGCCCGTAGAAGTGATGACCGAAGGCATGATCGAGGAAATCCCAACCCTGCCTGAGGGCGAGGAAGCCAAGAAGAAAGAGGAGATTGAGCCTGAGGAAGTGCACATATTCAAGCAGGTAAAGAGCATTGTATTCGCTGTCCTAAGCCCAAAGATGATAAAGGACATGGCTTCTGCCAAGATTGTAACTCCTGAATTGTATGACAAGGAAGGCTATCCGGTAGATGGGGGCCTGATGGACATAAGGCTTGGAGTCATCGATCCCGGATTAAGATGCAAGACCTGTGGAAGCAAGCTCAAGGAGTGCATAGGGCATTTCGGCTACATAGAGATGGCAAGGCCCATTGTCCATATCAAATTCGTCAACATAATAATGAACCTGCTGAAGTCAACATGCAGGGACTGCGGCAAGATACTAATCCCAAAGAACAAGATGGGCAAATACAAGGAAATCCTTGACCAGGTCGAGAAGGAAAAAGGAACCGAAGAAAGAAGGAAGAAAATCAAGGAAATCATAACAAACCTCAAGACCATAAACAAATGCCCGCACTGCAAGGCAAGGCAGAAGAAGATAACGCTTGACAAGCCAACAACATTCATGGAAGAGGAAAAGAGGATAAGCCCCATCGAGGTAAGGACAAGGCTTGAGAAGATACCTGATGAGGATGCGCTATTGTTTGGGCTTGTTGCACCATATGTCAGGCCTGAATGGATGATAATGACATTCCTGCCAATACCTCCTGTTACAATGAGGCCAAGCATCACGCTCGAAAGCGGGGAAAGGAGCGAGGATGACCTTACCCACAAGCTGGGAGACATAGTCAGGATAAACCAGAGGCTTTTCGAGAACATAAACGCAGGAGCGCCTGAGATAATAGTGGAAGACTTGTGGGATCTGCTGCAGTATCACGTTACGACATTCTTCGACAATGAAGTTGCGCAATTGCCTCCGGCAAGGCACAGGTCAGGCCAGCCTTTGAAGACATTGACAGAGAGGATAAAGAGCAAGGAAGGAAGGATAAGGCATAATCTTGCTGGAAAAAGGACAAATTTCAGCGCCCGTACAGTCATAAGCCCGGATCCGATGCTTGAGCTCAATGAAGTCGGAGTTCCGGATCAGATTGCAATGAAGCTTACAGTTCCAGAGAGAGTTACTGAGTGGAACATGGCCTACCTGAAGAAATTCGTGGAGAAAGGCCCGAAGAAATATCCCGGTGCAAATTACATAATAAGGCCAGACGGCAAGAAGAAGAAAATAACTGACGAAACAAAGGAAGCCTCGCTTGAAGAGATACAGCCGGGCTATACAGTCGAGAGGCATCTTCTTGACGGGGACATATCGGTTTTCAACAGGCAGCCCTCATTGCACAGGATGAGCATGATGTGCCACCGCGTCAAGGTTCTTCCTGGAAAGACATTAAGGCTCAATCCTGCTGTTTGCCATCCTTATAATGCGGATTTTGACGGTGACGAGATGAACCTCCACATACCCCAGACCGAGGAGGCAAGGGCCGAAGCCGAGATTCTTATGGAGGTACAAACCCAGCTTATTTCATTGAGGTATGGGCTGAGCATCATAGGATGCGTCCAAGACGCAATTTCGGGAAATTACATACTTACAAAAAGCCTGAAGATGAGCAGGCACGAGGCAGTTGATTTGCTTGCTGCCATAGGGGTAGAGGAGTTTTCCAAGCTTCCAAGGAAAGAGTCCATAGATGGAAAGGAAATATTCTCGGCGCTCATTCCAGAAGACTTTAATTTCACCGGAAAGACAAGGCAGGATGAGGAAGTCGAGATAAAAGACGGCAAGCTTATCCAGGGGTACATGGACAGGAACAACCTTGGAGAGGGCTCAGGGCTTTTGCTAAGAAATTTGCACCAGAAATACGGGAAGGAATTCGCAATCGACCTTCTCGGAAAGATATTCAGGCTGGGAATAGAAGTGCTGCTCAAGACAGGATTCACCTCGGCAATTGCAGATACGGACCTTCCAGAGGATGCAAGGAACAAGCTCCAGGAAACTCTTGGCAATGCAAGGAAGGATGTCGAGCAGCTCATAAGCGCGTACAAGGACAACAAGCTTGAGACTTTCCCGGGCAAATCATTGCTTGAGACTCTTGAATTAAGGATACTTGAAGTATTGAACAAGGCAAGAAACGAGACCGGAAAAATAGTAGCGGAAAGGGCAAACCAGAAAACCCATACAATGATAATGGCACAGTCAGGAGCCAGGGGAAATCTTCTTAATCTTGCGCAGATGGCAGCATGTGTTGGCCAGCAGGCGATGAGGGGCAAGAGGATTGATAAGGGCTTTGAGGACAGGACAATATCTGCTTTCAAGAGGAATGACCTTAGCCCTGAAGCAAGAGGCTTCATAAGCAACGGATTCAAGACAGGATTAACTCCGACTGAATTTTACTTCGGCTCGATGACCGGAAGGGACAGCCTGATGGATACCGCATTGAGGACGCCAAAGTCCGGGTAT
>DATDVX010000110.1:0-4106 GCA_035289885.1 Candidatus Nanoarchaeia archaeon
GGATACAGGATTATTCTTCCAAAGGGAAATATTCATTGGTGCTTGCGCTGTCATCTCTTTTGCATGTGAAGAAGTCAGAGTTTCCTGATCAGATAAGGAAGATTGCAGCAATGCAGGAAAGCGGTGGTTTGTTCATACTATCCATGGTCCATGGGAACAGCGAGGGTATAGTTGACAAAGGCACCTTTTCAGAGAGATTCTTCTCGATGTATTCGAAGGATGAGCTTTTGTCTGCCACAAAAGATTACTACCATCTTCTTGACTTTGATGATAGCTACGTGTCGAGAACAAGGAGCAGAAGATTCATGATATTCGTGTTGCAGAAGCTTTAAGCCTCTTCCTCTAGGACAACCATGCCCTTGTAGCCGCAGTCGATGCACCACACCTCGTCGTTGAGCATGTTGTTCCCGAATTCCAGGTTCATGCTCTTGCATTTAGGGCATTTCTTGACTTTCATTTCAAGTATCAAGTGATTCAAATTAATAAACTTTCCCAACAACTCAGGCTACGCAATCCGGAAAATATCGCCAATTTCAGTCGATAATCCGTTAATCTTTCTGATTCAAACGTAAACTTTTCGGGATTTTCCAGGCAATCATTATGAACAAAATATGCTTAGCGAACCTATGCAGTTTGAGTATTCGTTTCATTGGATGAACAAGGAAAAGGTAAGGAACATGATAACCGATGATTTGCTTGAGTATTGCATCGAGAATTCACCTAAGCTTATCGACAGGCGCTGGAGTGATTTGCTGAATGCAATAACACGGATGCCTCACAATGGTAGGCTATTGAAAGTTGTATACAAACAAAAAGGCAAAACTATAAAAATCGTTACTGCCTACTGGTTGGATTGAAAATGAAAAGCTGGTACGACAAGGAGGAGGACATACTGAACATAGAGCTTCAGGACAAGGCCTATTGGAAAAGCATAGAGCTGAAAAACGGTATTGTCTTGGATATTTCTTTAGATGGCTCGATAACAGGCATAGAAATATTGAAAGCCAGCAAGATTTTCCTTGGTGATAATCGCAAGGTTATAGAAGCTGCAGAGCAGGGAAATTAATCAAGATCTTCTTGGGCTTCTTTTAAGCAAATCTTTCACAGTATCATAAACTTTAAATATGCTTTGTTTAGAAATTACGAATAGCCAGACCTTATTTTCGAGCCGGTGGTCTAGCGGTTAGTTTCATTAGAGGATATCTAGGAAGCCCGCAAATGATACTGCCCTTACAAGGCGGTGGTCGGAGGTTCAAATCCTCCCCGGCTCACTCAATTTTTCAAATGAATCGAAACCTTTATTAAAGAGGAGTTACACTCAACCGGTAATACTAAGAGGGACCAAGACAATGGGATTTTTCAGATGGCTGTTCGGCATTGAAAAGAGGCAGTCGCAGCAGGAAAGCATCGGCGAGCCAATAATTTCTCAGCCAAGACCATCGCAATCAATGATTCTAGACAAGCCAAAAGACATGAAGGCCAGGAAGCCGGAATACAGGCCGCTTCCGAGGACCAAAGAGACAGGGGAATACATACAGACGATTTTGAAGAAGGCCAATGCCAAGGATTCGGATGCCAAGCCTTTCGTCGACAACACTAGCAATCCTTCGGAGATTGCCAGGCTGACGAACAAGCTCAAGGCTGAATACTCAAATAAGAAGTAATTCTCTAGGCAAAATCTTATATACCATTTCTTTTAGCGGTTAATTTGCGCACCAGTAGTATAGTGGTTAGTATTTCGGCTTCCCAAGCCGGAGACGCGAGTTCGAATCTCGCCTGGTGCATCTCTATTTTTGAAAAGCATAACCTTTATTAAGTAGTTACATTCCTTCTAAAATCATGGCATGGTACAATCCTTTGACATGGTTCGCCAAGAAGGCTGACCCAGATGCAGTTCTCTGCGATTATTCTAGGTGCGAAAGGCCGTTGCCAAAAGGAAGATGGGTATACTATGACACTCAGCTTGGAAAAATCTATCATGTTGACAGGGACTGCGGCATAGAAGCAGCTGTTGAGCGCGCCGAGCTTTTCCAAGAGGGAGTCCAGATGAATCTGGCTTGCATGCCACTTGAAGATGCAGTCGCTTCCCGCGCGCAACGTTCTAACCCGGCATCAGCCTTAAGGCCTGCTGCAGGGAATTGACAAGATGCTAAGGGAAGAAAGGTTAGCTTATACTGATTTTAAAAATCCAGTTAAGATTCCAACATCACTTCCAGGATTGCTCTTGCGCCAATACGTTCCTGGAGACGCAGAAGCAATACACAGGCTGATGCATGCGAGCAGGGATCATCTCCGCACATCAGGAGAGGACATAGCTGGCAAGTACCCTACACTCGATGACATGCTTCACAGCATAGTGCATCCTCAGGATCCTTTCAAGCTTCGCACAGGGATCTGGCACGATGATGTCTTGGTCGGCGGAGCAAACCTCATCCCATTTTGCGATGATAAGACTGCTGAAATTGGGTATTGGCTCGGCAAGGAACACACAGGAAAGGGTTACATGACACATGCAGTAGTGGCTCTCACAGGCCATGCGTTTGAGCTCGGTTTTGAAGAGGTGCTGGCTTTTATCATGTCAACAAATGATGCTTCAGCAAAGGTTCTTCTTCGCGCAGGTTACGCTGAAGTAGAGAGCCAGCGCGGCAAGCGCGCGTTTTCAAGAAGAAGTCTATAGATTACTTACGGTTCCATTTAACACTACCGGCTTCATCCCTCTGATCTCTTCGGTATAACCCATCTCAGGAATCTCGTTCAGCAGGTAAATTTTCTTTTTCAGCCACAATGCCAGCCCCATCTCAAGAAGTGTATTTGCGCCGACATATCCCTTTATTCCGTTCTTCTCATAATTCAAAACCAGTATCGCATCGCTCCAATTGACTTTCTCGAAATGCCACATCATCGCCTCTTCCTTCCTGTCCCATATCCACTTGTCAGATTCCTTGGCTTTTTTCCTCAGTTCATAGTATTTCTTGATAGGGATCAAATTGCCATTATCATCCTTGACTTCTGTCGGCGGCAATTTTACTTCATGCCCCTTTTCCTCAAGTTCATCCTTTGCTTTTAGCATATCGTCATAGAAAGCTATTGAGCCGCAGATTGTTATCTTCATATCTTCACTCCGAGTTCCCTCAGTCTTTTAACAACGACATTCAGGGCAACGCCGAACTGGCTGCTGTAATTCCCTTCAAATCTCTCTATGAAGCTTGCTCCATAATTGTTTATCGGGTTGTAAGCGACAGCCCACTGCTTGTATCTCGGCTCTTTCTTTAGGTAGCTTCTTATCTCATCATCAGAAAGTTTCCTGAAAGTTATCCTTGTCTTTGTTAGGTCGCTGGATGATCCTCCAGTTTCAATGTCTTTCATGTGCATCCCTGTGATCCATTCGTGCGTTTTTCCTGACAATGCTTTTAGCATCTCAAACGCCTCTTCCTCTGTCTTCGGCTTCTCAAGTATCTTCCCTTCAAAATACCCGACAGAGTCAAATCCGATCACTATCCCATCTTCATGCTTTTTCGCGACATCCTCTGCTTTCATCTTGGCCAATTGGAGCGTTAGTTTTGCCGGGTCTTTCGACCTTCCTTCAAAATACTCATTTACATCGCTTCCCTCTGCCTTGAACTCTAGCCCAAGGCATGAGAACCATTCCAACCTACCTTTGGAAGTCGTTGCCAGAATTATTTGTTTCATGTGATGCAGGAGTTTTCTTCAGATTATATAAACCTTCACCATAAAGATTATAAAGTCATTTTTGGCTTTGAAATCTTGATGCGCCAGTAGTTTAACCTGGTTAGAATATCGCCTTGCCAAGGCGGTGAAGCGGGTTCAAATCCCGCCTGGCGCATTTTTTACATAGTTTTGCCGTAACTCATTCAGATGTGGCAATGCCGCAGCAGAAATAATCAATATTGCACCAATAATCACTTTAAGCGTGAGTATCTCCTTAAAGAATAAGATACCGGACAAAACGCTAAACACAATTTCAAGAAGCCCTACCAATCCGCCAATGCTCGCTTCTGCGTATTTTATACCCTTGATGATTAACCAAAATGCAAGGACACTTGTCATCGTATAGCCAAGCTGATACAGCCACACGAGATTAAGCG
>DATDVX010000111.1:0-3334 GCA_035289885.1 Candidatus Nanoarchaeia archaeon
AGCGACAAAAGGATGGCTGTTGAGAGCAAATACCTGCCGTTGAAGGAGAAGCTCAGGACGGCAGCAGACAACATGGACAAGGACAATCCGGTCGTGAATGAGCTGCAGGACGAAGTGCTTGCAGAGCTCAAGAACGTAAGCTTATCCTCGTTCATAAGCACGAAGCACATATCCTACAAGATACTGGCTACTGCTGTTTTGTCATTCGCAATCGTGCTGGCAACGACATTCAACCTGTATATCGTGGACATAAGCAAGTTTTTAGGAAATATACCGGAATACATTGACCAGGTGGGCCTCAAGAGAATGAATATTCCCTTAGGAGATGTTAACGAGAGCAGCGACATTTACGGGGAAGGCTCCCTTGCCATGCTGGGCAATGAGCAGATAGACATACGCATTAAGCCCGCGAATTACGAGGTCAATGTCCGGGAGGAAGGGGACTCTGAGAAGAAGCAGTTTGATGAGATGTTCCCGAGCGATGTTGGTGTGGAGCAATCATCTGCATCCGAGGAGAACATACCGGAGGAGCAGCAGGAATTGGTCAAGAACTATTTCAACAAGCTTACGAGCTAAAATAACATAATTTATAAATAAAAACATTACAAATGCAAATGCACGGCAAAATAATAAAAATTTATAAATAACATATAGCTGAAATTGACGCAAAAGAGGATGGTGTGAATGGAAAACGCGAAAAAGGGCATTTTTTCAGGCAAAACTGTTTCTGAGGTGGCATTATGAAGAACTACAAGCACATATTCGACGCGGTATTCAAGGAGACCGGAAAGGTAATAGTGGGCCAGAGCGACGTGATTGAGCAGGTTCTTATCGCGATACTATGCGACGGCAATGCGCTGCTTGAGGGCTATCCGGGGCTTGCAAAGACCTTGACTGTAAGGACATTGTCTGATGTAATGAACCTTAAGTTCAGCAGGATACAGCATACTCCTGACCTGATGCCCTCGGACATAACGGGAACTTACATCATCGAGGAAACATCCGGCAAGAGGAATTTCAAGTTCCAGCCCGGCCCTATATTTGCGAACATAGTGCTTGCGGATGAGATAAACAGGGCAACCCCGAAGACGCAGTCGGCATTATTGGAAGCGATGCAGGAGAAGCAGGTTACCGTTGGAAATACCACGTACAAGCTTGACCTGCCTTTCTTTGTGCTTGCGACGCAAAATCCCATTGAACAGGAGGGAACTTATCCTCTTCCAGAGGCGCAGGCTGACAGGTTTTTGCTGAAGATAAAGGTAGGCTATCCGTCTTTTGACGAGGAAAAGGAAATCGTTGAGAGGTTTGCCAACGTGACCAAGGAGCAGAAGCTGAAGCCGCTGCTTAACAAGAATCATATTCTTAGCCTGCAGACACTGACAAGGCAGGTGCCGATTGCTAATGACATAAAGACAAGGGCATTGAAGATAATAGCCGCTACAAGGACTAACAAAGATGTGATTAGCTACGGCGCATCGCCGAGGGCGTCAATAGGCATTTTGCTTGCTTCCAAGGCAAGGGCATTGATAAGTGGCAGGAACCATGTGTCCAATGAGGACATCAATGAGATTGCATACCCTGTCCTGAGGCACAGGATAATACTGAACTTCGAGGCTGAAAGGAAAGGCATGACTACGGATGATGCAGTCAAGCACATACTTGATAAGGTCAAGTAAAAAGATTGGTTTAAGATAAACTAAAAAAGAATTCCCTTGAATTTTAGGCTCGCCACATAACTGGCTCACATCATTGACAGGACATTTGCCCAAGCGCCCCATTACTGGCGCTAATTTTCGGGAATGATTGCCATTAAAATTAAAAAACCTGATTACAATGATAAACACTGATTTTCTGAATCAATTGGACAGGTTCCACCTTGTGATAAGCAAAAGGGTAACTTCAAACTATATAGGTCCAAGAAGGTCCATCGCTACAGGAAGGGGCCTTACGTTCAAGGAGCACAGGCAGTATGCTCCCGGAGATGACATAAGGCTGATAGACTGGAGGGTTTTCGCAAGGACTGATCACCTGCATATCAAGACTTTTGAGGAAGAAAGAAATTTGGTCGTTCATTCCATCCTTGACTGCTCGGCTTCCATGGGATTCGGCAAGCCCGTAAGCAAGTTTGACTATGCCGCAATGCTAGGGGTTGGGTTTGCTTACCTTGCGATGAGGGAGAACGAGAAGTTCCAGTTTTCAACATTCGCGGAAAAGCTAGATGTCTTCCAGTCCAGGAGGGGAATGTCGCAGCTCGCAAACATGGTCTATCACCTCAACAACACGAAAACCTCGGGAAGCTCTAAGCTGCTCGACTCGCTCTCGCAATACAAGAAGGTGATTGGAAGCAGGTCATTGCTCGTTTTGATATCTGATTTCCTGCTTGATATAAATGAAGTTACAGAAGCGCTTTATAATCTTGGAGACCACGAAGTCAAGGTCATCCAGGTGCTTGATCCGGTCGAGAAAGAGCTGAAGTACCAGGGAGATTTCAAGCTCATAGACAGCGAGACTCAAGGGACATTAAGGACGTATGTCAGCCCGAGGATGAGAGTCCAGTACCAGCAGATGCTTGACACGCACGTAGCGAGGATAGAGGAAGTGTGCAACAATCTTGGCTATAGGTTCTACCAGGTCACAACAGACATGCCGGTATTCGATGCGTTTTATAAGGTGCTGGAATAAAACTCACATCCACCCTTTCTTCCTGAAGTAGATGTAGATTATCACCATGGATGCCACCATGAGGCCGAGGGAAAACACATAGCCGTATTCCCACGCAAGCTCGGGCATGTTCCATGGGCTGGAAGTGTCGAAGTTCATGCCGTAGATGCTGGCAATAAGCGTGGGTATCAATACAAAAGAAGCGATGACGGTAAGCGTCTTTATGGTCTCGTTGAGATTCTTGGAGACTGAGCTTACGTAAAGGTCAAGTGTTCCGGTCATGATGTCGCGCTGGGTACCCACCATATCAATCAGCTGGGTAACGTCATTATACAAAGTCCTGAAGCGCTTGATGTTCTTCTTGTCTATCTGGCTGATATACTCTTTCTCGATCGAGGTAACGACATCCCTGTTAGTAGTCAATGCCTTGTGGAAGAAAATCAAGGTCTTCTTCATCGAGAATATATCCTGTGCAGTCACCTTGTCTGGCCTCTCAATCACCCTGTCCTCTATCTTGTCTATCTTCTCCTCGATGAAGTCCATTATTGCAAAATACCGGTTGAAAGTCTCATCGAGAAGCCTGTAGGTAAAGTAGCTCATGCCCCTTTCGTAAACGTTGAACCTGTTGGATTCTATGCCTTCCTTGAAGCTTCTTACTGATTTTATCTCCCTT
>DATDVX010000112.1:0-6984 GCA_035289885.1 Candidatus Nanoarchaeia archaeon
TATGATTACACCAAAGTGATAAGCAAGAAGTTCGCGTGGCTCATAGGGGTAAGCGTGATACTGGTCGGGGTAATAAGCGCTGCGACTGTAGCATTGGGATTCTCAGCTTATTTCACAAGCCTGCTCAAGATGAACATCCTGATCCCCGCACTAATACTAGTCATGCTGATGTCGCTGATAAACTTCATAGGAATAAGGGAGACGAGCTGGTACACTGACCTGTCTACATTCCTTGAACTCGCGGGATTGCTGCTGGTGATTGGAATAGGAGTAAAATACATCGGAAGAGTGAGCTTAATCGAGACACCTCATGGAATGCCAGGTGTCACGAGCGCAGCTGCACTTGTGTTCTTTGCTTTCATGGGCTTCGAGAGCATAGTGAAGTTCGGGGAAGAGACTAAAAATCCCAAGAAGGTCATACCTCAGGCACTTATTTATTCTGTGTTGATAACCTCTGTGCTCTATGTCCTTGTCGCAATATCTGCTGTAAGCATACTCGGATGGAGAGCATTGAGCGAGAGTTCCGCTCCTTTGGCAACGGTCGTCGGATCTGTGCTTGGCGGGTATGCTGTGCCCATAATCACGATAATCGCGCTGTTCTCGACGTCTAATACTGTTTTGCTGGCTCTGTATGCTTCATCAAGGCAGATGTATGGGATGGCTTCAGAGAAGACTTTGCCTAAGAAACTGACATCTGTCTATGAAAAGACAAGGACACCATGGCTAGCTATATCGATATGCCTGGTTCTCACGCTGGTATTCGTGTTCATAGGGGACATAGAGGTGGTTGCCAATCTTACAAATATATTCCTTTTCATAACTTTTGCAGCAGTGAACTTGGGGTTGATAGTGATGAGATACAAGATGCCTGCAAACGGAAAGCATTTCAGGGTGCCAATCAACATAGGGAGATTCCCAGTCATTGCATTGCTTGGGCTGCTGAGCAACCTGGCGTTACTTGTGCAGTCGGCGTTTAATCTGCTATAGAAACCTTAATAAATCAATATTCTGGCCTTTTCTTATAATGGGCGAGTAGTCTAGCGGTTAGGGCAACAAGTCTTCAACAGAAAATTTTTGCTCCTGTGAATGACACATCGTTGACGTGTTTCCTAAAAAGAAGCTCAAATTCGATGAGGTCGGAGGTTCAAATCCTCCCTCGCCCAGACTTATTCATAAAACAACGCATCCCTCCCTGATTCATATGTTTCCATCGAAGAGTCCATATCATAATCCCTTCTAGGAAACTCGCCTGAATCAGTTATGGCTTCTATGCTTTCCTTCAAGCTTCTCTGTTCTTCAATGAAAGAAGGATTATCCAGAGGGAGTTCTGGAGTCCTTCTAAACCTGTATACGGAAGTCATATTTGGCAGCCTCCTCGAGGGTACTTCCTTTCTCTTCCCATAGTTTCAGAGGCCTTATCTGTCTCTGTTAGATCAACACGCCCGGAAAGGCTTCTTCTCCCTTCGTAAACCCTCCCACTTTCGCGGTAGACTACCTTGACTTCCAAATCCACGTCAAAGTATCTCCGGCCTGTAACCAAATCACTGCTACCACTCTTATCTTCTATTCCATCTGACATTTTCCATTCTCCTGAGAGGCATAGCTCTCGCTAGTTTTTTGTTAATCTGCTCGTTCCTGCGCAGAAATCTCAGAAGGACATCATAATATGGAACATGAAATCCTCCAAGACTTCAGAGGCTTTCAATCGAACCAATGCGCAAAAACATAGCTGAAGCTGGGACAAACTTCCTTATTGAAATTCGTTTCAGCTTTCATGAAACACAAGGAAAACGAGCCTGTTAATAACGATTTCTCGTCAGAAAATTACAGCTGAGATTCCAAAACTTTTAAATACTCATTATTCCTATAGAATCTAAAGTTTTCAAGGACTTAATAATATGAAAAAAGCTTTAAATGAGCTTATTTAAGCTTAAAAAGCTTTAAAAAGGCTTCAAATTGATACCTAGCGAAAAAGAACTGCTTGAATTCATAAGGAAGAAGGACCTGGTAAACCTATCGATGATAGCAAGATTCTTCGACATCAAAAACACGACTGTTTCTGACCTGGTGAACGATCTAGAAAAGAGAAAGCTTGTCAAAGTAAGGAAATTCGGCGGAAGCAAGGTGGTAATGCCAGCATGAAGAAAAAAGGGCAAGTGACAACATTCGTAATCCTCGGCATAATCATAGCTGCAGCGTTGATAGTGACTATATACATGAAGCAGGATTCTCTAAGAGAAGTATTCTCAAGAGAGAAAGCGAAATTATCGAGCGTGCCTGAGCAAGCCAAAGGAGTCAGCGCATTCATAGACTCGTGCGTAGACCAGGTTGCGAAGGATGGCATAACCCTTTTGGCCAGCCAAGGCGGCTACATTGAAGTGCCAGAGGACTCGTATGCGAAAGGAGCATTCAACCCGTTCTCAAATTTACTGGAGATATTCCCCGGAACAGACGCAGTAGTGCCTTACTGGTTCTATGAAGCGTCCAATAACGTGGAAAAGCAGCAGATCCCTACAATAGACGGGATGGAGAGGCAGATCGAGATGTACATTGACGAGAATATAATAGGCTGCCTGGATTATTCAGTGTTCATGCAGCAGGGATATGCTTTCAATGACGCAGAAGCTGTCACAGAGGTTGACATCGGCAACGAGAATGTGCTTGTCAGCCTGAACTATCCCTTGAAAATATCATTAAGGGACTTTGACTTCAGCTTCGGGAAGTTCTACAGGGAGATCGAGATGCCACTAGGCGAGCTGCACAAAGAAGCTGTGAAGATAATGAGCCACGAGAATTCAGGCTCTTTCCTGGAAAACAAGACATTGGATTTCATGGCGATGTACGACAAGATTCCGTTGAGCGGGATTGACTTCGACTGCAACCCGAGGACATGGACCAAGACGCAGGTGATAGAGGACTTCAGGAAATTCCTGGAAGTGAACGTGCCTTTCATAAAAGTGAAGGGAACAGACTACGAGATCAACGATGAGTTCAAGGTATATGAGGTGGACGCAGAGATATCAAACAATGACATGGGCGTGAATTTCCTATATTCATCTGAATGGCCTTTCTTCATAGACTTCATAGGTGAGAAGTCAGAGGTGCTGAGAGGGGATCCGCAGACCACGGAAGGGTTGCCGACGCAGTTCGTTGCAAGCCTGTTCTGCCTGAACAACTACAACTTCGTATATGACGTGAAATATCCTGTGCTGATAACATTGAGCAAAGATGACTTGATATTCAACTTCGCGACAATGGTAGTGATAGACAATAACCAGCCGAGGCAGAATCTGCTTGAAGCTGAGTATGACTACACATTGCAAGACACCATCTGCCAGCAGAAAGCGAAGGACATCACAGTCGTTGCTCTAGGCTCGGATGATTCAGGATCCTACAAGCCATTGATCGGAGCGAAGATAAGCTACAAGTGCTCGAGCGCATTGTGCGACATAGGGGAAACGAGCTCGCAGTACGGAAGCTATTCGATGACAGGGAAATTCCCCCAATGCGTGAACGGTTTCATAATAGCGGAGAAAGAAGGCTACAACACAGGAAAGCAGCAGTTCTCGACAACAGACGGGGAATCTGCCACAGTGATGCTTGATAGGATATATGAGCTTGATCTGGATGCCAGAGTTGTCGATAATGGAGTGCAGAGGGTTCTGGCTGAGGGAGAAAGCATGATATTCAACCTGGAAAATTCAGCGAAGAATTACGCGACATCAGTAGTCTATCCTGCGGTGAACAAGATAAGGCTTGTCGCCGGAGAATACACTGTCAATTCATTGGTGAGCGTGGAGACGAAGGACGGCTTCAAGCTTGACGAATACACCATGAAATCCTGCTTTGATGTTCCGGCTGACGGGGCCTTGGGGGCCATAGGGATAACAAAGAGGAAATGCGTCGACACGAAAATCGAACCAACAACCCTGAAGAGCATGATAGCTGGCGGGGCGAACTACGAATTCAGGATATCAACTGATGACCTAGCAAAAGCGAAAGGAATAAAACTCTACAGCGTGAGGAATCCGCTGCCAAGAACGATGCAGGAAATAGCCGAGGTAAGCAAGAGCATTGATGCAAACAGGAACAAAGTCATATTGCCAGAGGTGAACTATGAATAAACTGCTAATCGCGATGTTCTGCATGATTCTGATCGTCAGCCTTCCTGTAGTGAGCGCTCAATTGAATGCAGATGTCCTTGGAATAGGAGGGACTCAACAGAGGGCAGAGCAGATAGGCAACCAGTTCAGCGACATAACTGATAATGTTCCACAGTCATTGCAGGGAGAGCCAGAGGACATTGCTATTTCAGTATCATATTATGAGCCGCAGATAATAAAATCAGCACTGCTCGAGCAGAACAACATCTATGTGAACGCATTGCTTGAAGGGAAGAGCTTCAACCCGTCGATAAGCGTGCCGAGAATAAGCAGGGTGACCATAAGGGAAGTCAAAGTCACAACAAGCCCTCCTGGAATGGAAGTCTCTGTGAAGGGAATAAGGCACATCAAGCCGAAAGACGCTGAGCTATCATTCAACAACCTTGGATACCTGCAGATCCCGATAAGCAGGATACCGCAGGAAGCCAAAGTGCCTGATGCTATCGACATACAGATAGACGCGCAGGTTGATTTCGATGTATCATCTGGGCTGACTTTCGGGCCTTTCACTGATGTACTAAGGGAGCAGAAGATTGAGCAGTGGCAAAGCGAATCCTCTTCCCATAGCTTCTACGCTGGATATGTAAGAGCGACTGAAGTCCTGGATAACCAGGCGACTTTCACGATCTATGACAACAACTTCGATGCAATAAGGGAAGGGATAACATTAAGACCTGGAGCCACTAGCGGCGCGATAAGCTCCTATGGAAGCTTCACTGGATTGTCATCAAGAAGCGTATTCGACTCGTTCAGGGTGAGGCTTGACCAGATAAGGGACAGGACAAGCACTGTTGACATAGTGACTACCAGGGAAGATGGCGACGTCTACTCGAAGAATGTGGGCGAAGGGCAGGACATCTATGACGGAAGCGAGTGGGTTGTGAACAAGATAACTTTCGTTCCTATTTCAAGCGGCTCTGAGAATGTAGAAGTTGAATTGAGGAACAAGAGGACAAGGGAAGGGACGAAACTTTTACTGAAACGAGAGTTCAGCACTGAAGAGACAGGGGTGAAGCTTGAAGAGCTGCTTTCAATGAAAGTCACGATTGCTGATACTAGGAAATTTTTAGAGGCGAATGAAAGATATTATCCATACATTGTCGGAGATAGAAGAGCTGTTAGCACTTATCTCTCTTTATTGACAGAAGTGTCTTCAGGCCCGTTAGGTCCGACACTACCTCCGGCATATCTCGCGCCTCAGGCCATCCAAGATATGCTTGCCTATGTTCAGGACAGTAAAGACACCACAATAAATGTAACCAAAAATGTAACAATTGTAAATGGAAGGATACTTCTCGTTACTTCAATAACTAATCCCCCTACTTCAATAACAAGACCAGAGGATATAACGGAATTCTGGGCGATAAAAAAAGGTCTTAATCCTGACCGAAGCGTTTCTTTTAGCTTGGTGAAAGACGATTCTTTCAGGTATTCTACGCCTACAACTCCTGCAGCTTCAACGCCAGTAATTTCAACAGACAGGCCTTTCAATGACGCAGTGAAAGCGTACAAAGATTTGATTGAAGCATACCCTGAGGAGATACTTGATGAATCTATGGCTATAGATCTTCCTGGAATAAAAAGCTGGGAGATGAAGGGCATGCCTTACAAGGTGATAGGCAGGATGAGGCTCGGAGAATTGTACGAATCCAAATCAATGAAAGCTGAGGCAAGAGGAATCTACCAGGAACTGCTGAGCATAAACTATGACAACAACGTGAACATATTCGCTGAATCAAGGCTGAAAGAACTCAAAACCAAAGAGAAATACGACGCAAGGCCAATCGACATGATGGATGGTAGCTATAGGATAAGCGTCGTAATGACTGATGTTTCCAAGGCAATAGAATCTGACAAGGCATCTGCAATCCTGACTGTCGGAGATAAAGTGCAGCAGACATACTATCTCGGGAATCTGATAACAGCAGGGGATGCAAGCTGGGAAATAAAGCAGATCAATGACCAGAATGTCGTGCTTGAGGCAATACCAAGATTTGTGGGTGGAAGCGTCCTTACACCAACGCCTGCGAGAGTTGTGCTTGCGAGGAACAAGCTTTCGGCAGATCTCTTTGATTCAAAGGGAGTACCTACAAGGGTCGTGCTGCACAAGACAAACCTGAACAGGGAAGCAGTGATCACTATAATACCTGACACGGAAAGGGCGCATAGCAAGGCCGTGATAAACCTTCACCTGCCAATCGAGAAGAGGGCGTTGGATGTGCCGTTGTTCAGCTCGACGATAGAAGAAGAGATAAGCAAGGTAGAGGACTTGATAGCAGAGCTTGATGAGATACTTGATGCTGTTAGGCAAGTCCATAGCTATTTCCAGAATTTCTGCTTCATAATGTACGGCGTATTGTTCTCAAAGAACTTCCTGGGTGGGTTGTTTGGAAGCGGCGACAACATGGCGAGGAAGCATGTGAACGAGAAATGGAAAGAGGACTGGCAGCAGGCGAAAGCAGAAGGTAATTTCACAGGCGATTTCGACAAATACGTGTTCTCGAAACAAGGCGCGTATGAATCTGATCTCGAAGAAGCCTCAAGGATTGTGGAAGACATAAAGAACGGAAGGCACCTTGATGGCTTTTCAGGCTATGAAGATGATGACAAAGACGTGCTTGCAGACCTATACTTCAAGAAAAACGCTGCATTCCAGCCAGATTCCTCTGACGCTGACAAAAGAGCTTACATCGCGGCCAGATATGAGATGGAAGACAGGCTGGCTTACAATGACTTCGTCAAGAACATAGGCGATAAGGACTGGGACAAGATAGATGCAGGATACCGCAGGCAGATGATCGATACGCTGAAGACAACGCCT
>DATDVX010000113.1:0-5535 GCA_035289885.1 Candidatus Nanoarchaeia archaeon
TTTTGGGCCAACGAGTGCTTCGAGTACCATCGAGGATTAACGCGGCTCTGGCATTATATATAGTTTTTGTTGCCCCGCATCACTCCACAAAAGGCTTATAAACGAACTTGCCGATGATTTAGCCTTAATGGGGGCTAAAGATGAAAACCTGCCTAATCACCGGAGGAGCTGGATTCATAGGGAGCAATTTTGTGCATTACATGCTTGACAAGCACCCTGATTACTTTCTGATCAACTATGACAAGCTGACTTACGCCGGCAATGTCGACAACATCAAGGACATAGGCAAGAATTCTCAGCACCTGTTCATAAGAGGGGACATATGCGACAAGAAACTCCTTTCTAAGACTGTCGAGAAGAAGGATGTTGACATGATAGTGCATTTCGCTGCCGAGAGCCATGTCGACAATTCAATAAAAGAGCCCGGGCAATTTGTCATAACCAACGTCCTCGGGACGCAGGCATTGCTTGACGTAGCGAAAGAATTTGACTTGAGATTCCACCATATTTCAACAGATGAAGTCTTTGGATCACTGGGGAAGACCGGGAAATTCAATGAAGAGACAAGATATGAACCTCGGAGCCCTTACTCTGCCTCGAAGGCCGCGTCTGACCACCTGGTGAGAGCTTACCACGAGACTTACAAGCTACGGGCGACAATAAGCAACTGCACCAACAATTACGGGCCTTACCAGCATCCTGAGAAAGTGATTCCTCTGTTCATAATAAACCTTATCGAAGGGGAGAAAGTCCCCTTGTATGGAAAAGGTGAGAACATCCGCGACTGGCTGCATGTGAATGACCATTGCAGGGCCATAGACATGATACTGCACAATGGGAAAATAGGAGAGACATACTGCGTAGGCGGTGACTGCGAGCTGACAAACCTTGAGCTGACAAAGAAGATACTGAATGCCTTCGGGAAAGGAGATGACTTCATCAATTATGTCGCTGACAGGCCAGGCCATGACCTGAGATATGCGATTGATTCTAGCAAGATAAAAAACGAGCTCGGATGGAAGCCTGAGTACAGCTTTGAGAAAGGTTTAAAAGAAACCATCGAATG
This sequence comes from Candidatus Nanoarchaeia archaeon, assembly GCA_035289885.1. Taxonomy (GTDB): domain Archaea; phylum Nanobdellota; class Nanobdellia; order SCGC-AAA011-G17; family DATDVX01; genus DATDVX01. The sequence continues at coordinate 1,067 of DATDVX010000113.1, forward strand.
GTACAAAAACAACAAGTCCTGGTGGGGGAAGCTAAAGAAATGAAAGGAATAGTGCTTGCTGGCGGATTGGGAACGAGGCTTTACCCACTGACAAGAGCTGTGAACAAGCACCTTCTTCCTGTCGGCAAAGAACCGATGATATACAATCCTATAAAGAAGCTCGTTGAAGCCGGGATAAAGGACATACTTGTGGTCACAAGCTCGCAGCACATGGGGGACATAGTTAATTTGCTTGGAAGCGGCAAGGAACTTGGATGCTCATTGACTTACAAAGTGCAGGACGAGGCAAAAGGGATTGCAGATGCATTGAGATTGGCTGAGGATTTCGCTAACAAGGAGAAGATAGTCGTGATCTTGGGCGATAATGTAACAACCGGGTCCATAAAAAAATATGTTGACGCGTTCAGGAAGCAGGACAAGGGCGCGAAAGTTCTTCTGAAAGAGGTTTCAGATCCGACAAGATACGGAGTTGCTGCCCTTGACGAGAGGCATGTGGTAAGCATCGAGGAAAAGCCAAAGAACCCCAAGTCGAACTTCGCTGTCATCGGATATTACATGTACGACGGGAAAGTTTTCGACATAATAAGGAAGATAAAGCCTTCTGCCCGCGGCGAGTACGAGATAACAAGCGTGAACAACGAGTACATCAAGATAGGGGAATTGACTTATGACGTTCTTGAGGCTGACTGGGTTGATGCCGGCACTATAGAATCGCTTAACCTGGCAAACAGGATGTTCTTGGGTGGGGAGTAATATGGCAGGAGTCAAGTATTCCATAGTCGTTCCTGTCTTCAACAGCGAACAATCCCTTGTTGAATTGCATCAGAGAATAACGAAAGTATTCGACAAGATAAGGGAGAGCTTCGAGCTCATACTTGTGGATGACTGCAGCAGGGACAACAGCTGGAAAGTCATGCAGAAGCTACATGATATCGATAACAGAGTGAAGATAATACAGCTGATGAGGAACTTCGGGCAGAACAACGCGATAATGTGCGGGTTCAACTATGCCAATGGGGAAAGAGTGATTGTCATGGATGATGATTTGCAACACCCGCCTGAAGAGATACCCCACCTGATAAGCAAGTTCAACGAAGGGTATGATGTTGTTTACGGGCAGTACAGGAAGAAAGAGCACTCATGGTTCAGGAACCTGGCTTCGAAAATAGTATATGGAATGTTTACGAGCGCGGCAGGAATAAAATTCAGGGTGACTGCATTCAAGATGATCGGCAGGAAAGTTGTTGACGAGATAATAAAGTTCAAGAACCACAAGCCAAGCATCGACATATACATCGCTGACATAGTATCTCCGAGAAGGATAAGCGGCTGCGTGGTCCAGCACATGCCAAGGAAATACGGAAGGACGAATTATTCGTTCTGGAAGCTGGCGTCATACGCGCTCAATGTGGTATTCAGCTTCACTACCTACCCTTTGAGATTCGCGACGATAATCGGATTCGGATTCTCATTAGTTAGCTTCTTCCTCGCGATATTTTACCTGGTCCAGTACCTCTCAAACAACATAAAAGTCAGCGGATTCACGACATTGATATTAGCGATAACATTCTTCTCAGGAATAATACTCTTCGTGATAGGGATTGTGGGGAGATACATAGGGAACATATTCCTGAGCATGAACAACAAGCCGCAATTCGCGGTTAGGAACATAAAGAAATAATCTTCTCAGATGGCTAAATTAAAAGACAAGAAAGTCCTCGTGACCGGAGCGAATGGATTCATAGGAAGGCATCTTGTTAAAAGGCTGAAGAGCGAGAAAGCCGAGATATTTTCGATTGACAGGGAAAAATCCGACATCAAAGGCGTGAAGCATTTCTCCGCGGACATAACTGACCATGAAAAGATAAAGAAGATAGTTGAAGAGATCAAGCCTGACTACATATTCCATCTAGCAGCCAACACAAGCAGGGACGACTCAGAGGAGATCATCCTGATGGAAGTGAATTTCCACGGGACAGAGAACCTGCTGAACGCGCTTTCTAATGTAAACTATGAACTGCTTGTGTTCATGAGCACTGGAATGGTCTATACTGACAAGAATTTCCCGAAGTTTTCAGAAGATTCCAAGGTAAGCCCGTACAGCGCCTACGGGAGATCTAAGGTCGAGGCTGAAAAAGCATGTTTGAGCCAGATGAAGAAAGGCAAGCATGTAGTGATAGTGAGGCCGTTCAGCGTCTACGGGCCAGGACAGGAAAGAAGCGACATGCTGATACCTGCCATGATAAACGCCATGAAGACCGGCGGAGAGATAACGATGCATGGAGGAGACCAGACAAGGGATTATGTCTACGTCGAGGACTTGGTTGATTTTCTTATGACAATAGTCGAGAAAGATGTCAAGGATGAGATACTCAACTGCGGGACCGGTCAGGAAACATCGATAAAAGATATTGTTGACATGATAACTGAAATGTCAAAAGAAAAGAAAGCCAATGTGAACTACCATCCTTACAGGAAAAAAGACGTGTACAGGCAATGCGCTGACATGACAAAAGCGAAAAAACTCCTCGGATGGGAAGCGAAGACTTCTCTGAGAGACGGATTGAAGAAGACCTTAGGCTAATTTCTTTGCGATTGCGAATGCGCTTATCCCGAAAGGGAACTTCATGAACTTAAGCAAGAAGTTTTCAAGCTTAAGCAAGCATATCAAAAGATTATTCACGATTGGGTTTATTGTATAAAGATCGTCTGTACTATTTGATGGGATTATTTTTTGCGCCAACCTGAGCAATGCAACAGGGATAAACATAAAAAAATTCCAGTAAGATGATTCTTCAATTAAAAAAGCCTGGTTCCTCAGGGAAGAGAGAAGCTGTTTCCTTGAGTATCTCCTGTAATGCTGGTTGAGATCATCATGCCTGCTCCACAATGAGTTGAATGCAGGGACGAAGATAATCAATTTCCCATTCTTCTTCAGAATCCTCGACCACTCTGACAAGCCCTTGCGCTCGTCCTTGATATGCTCCAGGATATCAGAGGCTATGACAATGTCAAATTCTGAATTCCTGAACTTTGTCTTGGCTGCGTCGCAAACCTGGACGCTCTTCAGACCTCTTTTCCTGCAAAGCTGGATTGCTGAATTACTAATATCCAGGCCATGGACATTCTTGAAGCCAAGCGATTCCAGATCCGTTAGCAACTGGCCGCCTGAACAGCCGAGCTCGAGTATCCTTGAATTTTTATTCTCGCCTTTAAGCAGATCAAGTATGAAATGCCTTCTTGCCTTGAACCACCAGTAGCTCTCCTCCAGCTGATGATATTTTTCCTCGTATGAGACGTCCATTTTAGTTTAGTTTAAGATATTGCGATATTGTAAAAGTCTGTATATTCTTGTTCTTCGCCCAGTGAATGTAACTTTCCAGCTTATGCAGGCAAGGAGAACCAGTGTTCCTTGTTATCAGATTCATTATCTTGCTGAATCTTGGCGTGTCCAAACCTGTGAATTCCCATGGATGGAAATACAGGTTGAGATAATTCGTGTCGAGCAATGCTGTCTGCGAGCATAGAGTAGTGTAAGACAACGGAAGATTCCTGAAAGCTATCCAGAACATCGGAAGCCTGGCAACAGGAGAAACTGAAATTGGGATCACTATAACGCCATCCTTCTTCGCTATTTTCCTGCTCTTCAGGAAGTTTTTCGCATAGCTTGTCATGTAATCAGCGTTCAGGGCCTTTTTCCCTGTGAAAAGATTTGAGATTTTCGTGTAGCCGGCCATCAAGAATGGAATGAATGTCGGATGGAGAGAGCTGTCGTACTTCAATCCAATCTTGTTCAACAAAGAGTAGGATGGCCTGCGCATCTGAGGGCCTCGGAAACCATTGATTTTAGTCTTGAATTTCCTTTCCAGATCATCTTTTGCCTTCCTTATGAAAAATTCCGCTTCCTTCTCTGGCATGTTTGTGTAATCATGATCATGGGAATAAGCGTGGAGAGCCAACTCATGTCCTTCGCTCAGCAAGCGCTTGATCGAGCTTGGATGGTTGTTGGCAAAAACCAATGTTGTGAAGAAAGTCGCTTTCGCGTTGTTTCGTTTCAGCATGACCAGGAGATTCAATAAACCATCATTGCTTATCCTGCACTGCTCCTTTGTAGAGATGTCTATCCCATAGTCCTTTGGAACATTGAATTCCTCCAGATCGAATGTCAATAACAATGATTTCATCTTGTTGCGTAAAGGCAAGTGTTTCTATCGACTGCCTTCTCCCTGAAGTTGCATTCCTTCAATATCCCGCATGAATCACCATACGTTATTAAATTGGTAGTGTTGAAAAATTCCAGCTCTGAAGACAAGGTTTCACAATCTTTCTCATTGAAGATAATCGGAAGCTTGTTCAATCTTTCAACATAACTCGGGATTACTGCTGCCTCTGCCCATCCGCTTGGCGTTGATAGGTTAAGATAGATCGCTGCGTAAGAATAAAATGAAGTCTCGGCTGAGTTTGAGTTG
>DATDVX010000114.1:0-2856 GCA_035289885.1 Candidatus Nanoarchaeia archaeon
GCGGTCATTGTTTATGTCGCCGCCGATGCTGGAGTAAGCAGGATATTTCCCGATTTCCTCGGAAACGATCAATGCGTGCGTGACTCCATGAGTCTTGAAGAGCTCAAGCGCTTCTTTCTCATCATGGCCTGTGAGGAAATACCTCCCCATCAGGTGATTCCAATAGACTATGAGATTACCTCCGTCTGTTACTGTCGCGCGATTCCCCATCGTCTGGATCCAATAACCATAATCCCACCAGTGGGCGAAGACCGCGTCGCTTGCGGTGTTGTTCTGCACCCAGTTCATCGCGTTCTGCCATTGTATGCCGAAGCTAGGACCTGTTGCCTGCGCCGATGGAACATCGATCTTGACAAAGTTGTAGAGCGTGAAATACAATATGACAATTATTACAATAGCCAAGCCATATTTCAATGCCTTCTCCTTAGTCTTCAACAGCCAGTTCCACAGCTCGCCTATGCCATAGCCTGCCAATATGCAGATGACAGGCGATAGAGTGAAGAAGAGCCTTATCGCACCTCTCGTGCTGACTACCATCAGAAAGAAGAATATTATCACAAGCAGGTATCTCTTGTGCAAAGATGTGAACTGCTTGTAGACTTCCTTGTCCTTATGGTACGAATGAAGGTAAACATAGGCTATCACGCCAAGGAACAGCAATATCGCGCCTCCGTAGAAAAGCCTTGAGATGGTTGATGTGCCGTTGAAGACTGTTGATGGATGGTATCTCGTGAAGATCAGGCCTGAGATTGTCGCGATGTAACCTATCATGAGCTTTACGCGATGCTTGCTCAGAGGCTTTATCCAGTTGTAGAAGAGCCATATCGATGAAAGGAAGAACAAGAGGAAAAACACCCATCCCATGTTGCTTATCCATGTCGTGAAATACGGCTGAGCACCTTCAGCGACTGTCAGCTGGAACCTTGTTGATCCTCCTTGGAAGAATATCAGAGAGTTGAGCAGGCTCCTTATCTGCGAAGTGAAGAAGCTGAAGCCGAACATTATCGAACCGGCGATGAACGCAAGCAATCCTGTCAATATCAAGCTGACTAAACCTGAAGGCAATGCTTTTTCCGTCTTAACGCGGAGATTCAGGAAATTCCTGTGCCTTATCAGGTAATCAAAACCAATAACAAGGAGCACGAAGATCGGAATGCTGAAGATGAAATTCTTGAACATCATAAGCAAGCTGCCGTACCTGCTCGTGAATACCGTGACCATGAACAAAAATACCAGCAACCATGGGATGTACAGGTAAAGATCTTTTTTAGTGAACTTGTCCAGGAATATCTCAAACAATGTGAAGATCGCGATTGTCAATGTGACGAACGCGACACCTGCCCATGTCAATCCTAGGATTCCTGTGGCAATACCTGAGGCTATACCATAGATCAAGGTCTTCCTGTTTGTCTGCGCCTGCAATCCTGAAACGAAAAGAAGCAGCACTATGTACATCAGGAAAATAGCGAATGGCTCCTTGTCTGAAACGCCTGCCATCGTCCTGTAAAGATAGATTGGAATTACTGAGAGGAATGCGGTCGCTATCAATGCAGTCTTGCTGTTGAAAAGCTTCTTGACCAGGAAGAAAAACGCGATCAATCCAAGAGCGAAGAATATCGGGGGATAAAGGACTGTTGACTGGAATATCGTTATTGACGGGCTGAAAACTGACAATATCCTATGGGTCCATGCGATCGCATGTGAGGTAAGCATCAATTCCTTGGTTGTGTCAAATCCCAATGGGTAGTAACGCAAGGTATCGTTCTGTGTAAGAGAGCCGTCCTCGGCAATGTCCTGCGCGTAGCGATAGAACAGATATGAATCGACATCAGGAAGATACTCGTTGTTGAAAAGAGAGACGTTGCTCGTCCTTATCGTGAATGTGAAGAGGATTATCGCGCCAAGGATGAGGTATATCAGAAACTGCTTGTTATTGGTTATGAAGCTTATGATCTTCTCCTTCCTCTGCTGAATCTGGTCATCCATGTTTTTTAGAATAGAGCAGGAGTAACGTAAACCTCGACCACGCCAGCTATGAACAGCACTAGCACGCCCAGCAGCACAAGATCGAGCGCATCCAGCATGACCCGCTTGAACTCATGAGGGCTTGAATTGTGCTTAATAACTGCCACGGAAATTAATCCCCCTGCCAAACCTCCTATGAAATAAGCTAATATTTCGGGGATTCCGTGCGTAAGATACCTTAATAAACCTAACGAAAAAATATGCATGTAACCGCCAACTTTTATCAAGCCGACCTGATTCGCTATCAGGCCGAGGTTATTTCTTATGAAAGTGCCGACTGCCGCGCCTATGACTGATGCGTTCCATGCCAGGATGAATATCGCTCCAGCACCGTAGAAGAACGAGAAGAAAAGGCAGAACAGCAAGACCTTTATGTTGTTCGCGAAGATCTGCATGAAAAATCCTGATTGCTGCGATGCTGAGGAAGTGACGTCAATCGCCCTTCCGGAAACCTGGGTGTTGATCGCGCCTATCGTATTGAGCTGCGTGTCGAATACATCCTGGACCAAAGTGCCTGGCATGACAACGAACCACAGTGAGAACGCGAAAACAAACCCTATGAACATGAACATCAGGAACCTCAAGGCTTTCCAGTGCTCCCTCAGCAACGGTAACTCATGGTCGAATAGGGCATCCTTCTTCTCTTCCAATGAGAAGGTCCTGTAAGTTAGCGGCAAGGCGGCTATAACTGTCAGAAGAATCATCACTATGCTGGCCTCATCCTTGAAAACCCAGATGCTTAGGAAGATAGCTGCAGTGGCATACAAGAAACCGATGAAGAACATGAACCATGTCTTGTTCTCGGCGCCTTTCGGGCCAACGAGTGCTTCG
>DATDVX010000115.1:0-5061 GCA_035289885.1 Candidatus Nanoarchaeia archaeon
GATTGAGAGAAAGCCTGAGCCGGTGCAGGTCCAGCTGACAGATGTCCAGAAGCCTGTTGAGGCTCCTAATCCTGTTGTTGAGGAAGCAAAGGTTGAAGAAAAGATAGTTGTGAAAGAGAAGGACATTGTTGAAGAGGCGCAAATAAAACAAGAGCCTGTTGTTGAGACGCCTGTCCAAGAAACTGTTGTACTGGAAGAGCCGAGGGTTGAGGAAGTGGACATATTATCAAAGATTGCTACTGTAGGGAAGAGCCCTGAGCAGGAATGGAAACAGGAGATGGTAAGGAGAACTTCTAATGATGGCGCGCAGAAGCCTGTGATTGAGCCAAGCATTGTTATAGCTGAACGAAGGCCTGAGGAGAAAAAGCCTGAGTTCTATACGAATTATCCTGGATTGGAGATGAAGGAAAAATACAAGGTCTGGACTATTGAACCTGCCAAGGAAGAGGCGCCAGTGGTGAGGGCTATCCATGATTCTGTCAATAGTTCCAAGGTTGAGGGATTTGCAAACAAGATAATCGGAGGAGACTGGGCTGTAGACAGGTTAAGGAAGAGATGATACTACAGTCTAGAGGTACAGAAAGCTATATAAACTAAGAAGGAGATGATTAACATATGACATCAGGGGAAATGAAGGTCATGGTTTTTGCGGTGCTGATACTTGGCATCGGATTTGTTTACACGACTGTGATGGACAGACAGGGATATACTGGACAAGCTACTGTGGATGATTACGCTATGGGATATGATGCTTCTTCTTATGTTTATAGAGAAGAAGGCGACTATGTGACAGCACCTGTAGGATATGAAGAAGCAGAAGTGCCGTTTCAGCCAAGTTATTATGAAACTCCGCAATCAAGTGGTCAACCGCAAAAACAGTTTCTTATGGCACTGGGTATTGATAAAGTAAATGTTGAGGAAGCCTGCGGCGTACTTGACGATCCTAGTCATCCGTTCAATAGCCAAGCTAACCTTTGCAGAAGTACATTATACGCGGCACAGCAAGACGCAGCAGCTTGATTTCTTTTTCGATTGATTTATAAATATTTAATTGATAGCTGAGACTATGGAATACCTGATGTGGGGGAGAATTGAGCATTCTTATGCAGGAAAGACGTACAGCAAAAAGTATATAACCAAAGAAGTAGTGCCTATAAGCGATTACGAGGCTATTGAAGATGTAGAATAAAGAGGGTGATTATGTGAAATTCGAGATAAAAAAGAACGAGCAAAAGAACATTTCCAGGTATGTAAACGATGATCTGGAGATAGCAAGGCAGTTCGCAAAGATAATGTACAAGGAGTTTGGGAACTTTGTATCGTGCTTAGTCATATTCGGGTCTTCTGCGCAGAACATTCCTTCTCCGAAGAGGGACATTGACATTCTTATTGTGCTTGATGATGTAAGAATAAAGTTTACCAAGGAGCTTGTCGAGACTTACAGGATAATAACTGAAAGGGCTATTTCGCAGGTTGAGCCGCAAAGGCTTCATGTGCAATCTATGAAACTGACTGCATTCTGGGAATATGTCAGGGTAGGAGATCCTGTCGCGATAAATATTTTAAGATCTGGAGTTGCCTTGATAGACACAGGGTTCTTTGATCCGTTACAAGCTTTGCTTGACCAGGGAAGAATACGACCGTCTGATGAGGCTATATGGACTTATTTCACAATGGCGCCTGCTTCCTTGCACAGGGCTGACCAGCATCTGTTGACAGCGGTTGTTGACCTTTACTGGGCTGCGATCGATTCTGCGCATGCCGCATTGATGGTTGTTGGGGAGATACCTCCTTCGCCGTCGCACATAGCTGAGATGATTGATGAGAAGCTTGTATCTAAGCATCATTTAAGCTCGCATTGCGGGAAGATAATGGCTGATCTCTACAAGGTTTTCAAGGGAATAACACACAGGGATATCAAGTCTATTTCAGCCAAGGATTATGAACGATACAGGCAGATGGCTGATACTTTTGTAGAAGACATGAAGACTTTTATTGAGGAGTATCGAAGCGAAAATCAGCGCTAAGTTGGGTATCTCTTCATTGCCAGATATCTTAACCGAGGATCTTGGATTGTTTCGATGACTGCGGCACCAAGCAGTTTTGCACCTATGGTATTGTAATCGACTATTCGAAAGCCAGACATAACTTCGCCTATAACAATCCTTGCCGCATTATAACCCGCGTTTGGTTCAATCTCTGCTGCAAACTCACGACATATGAGCCTTCGAGCAAGGGTTTCCCTTCCTTCTCTGTCTAGATGGCCTACTTTTTCTTCTTCGCTTGGTGGTGCAAAGTAATCTTCAAGGCTTACACGAGGGTGATCTTTGATGAATACTGCGAATGCTGAATATATCCTTGCTCTTTCGCTATCGTGGACTACCTCGTTAGGGGCTTCTCTAAGCTTAGGCGGATTTTGAAGTATATCCAGGTAGATTCTCGCCAACCCATTAAGATCTTCAATCATAAAGAACTTAGGATATAGAAGCTTTTAAGTAACTTGCGGCGCAGAACTCCCATGACTTTAGTCCTTGGGATGAACGCGCCGCCAATATTACTCTTCAACCTCACGGAGAGTGTATATAAAGAAGTAGACGTACAAACACATTGATGCTTCGCACCTACAAGTCCCGTCTCTATCCGACCAAATCACAAGAAGAACGCCTTCTCTGGACGCTAGAACAATGCCGCTTCACGTACAATAAGCTCCTTGAAGGCCTGCAACAGCAAGATAAACCTAACCAAAACAAGCTTCAGCACTCGCTGCTGGTGCTGAAAGAGCAATACCCAATGCTGAAGAAATCGTACTCAAAGGTGCTCCAGCACGAAAACCACCGTTTGTTCTCCAATCTCCGTTCATTAGCCCAACGAAAGAAGAACGGCAAGAAGGCTGGCAGGTTACGATTCAAAAATAGACATTCCTTCAAGACTTTCACGTACAACCAGAGTGGCTTCAAGATCATCCCCAGCGGTCTGCGCTATGACAAGCTTCACCTTGCGAAGATTGACGACATCCCTTTCATCATGCACCGCGACGTGAGTGGAGTTGTCAAGCAAGTGACAATCAAGCATTATCCTTCTGGCAAGTGGTTTGCTCTCATTGCTGCAGAAGAACAAACAACACCACTTCCAAGCACAAATACACGCTCAGTAGGCATCGATCTCGGCCTCATGAACTACGTCGCTGACAGCGAAGGTAATCGCGTTAGCCATCCAAAGCACCTGGAACGATCGTTGCTGAAATTAAAAAAGGCGCAACAAAGGCTCTCTAGGAAAAAGAAAGGATCAAAGAATCGAAGTAAACAAAAGATTAATGTCGCGCGTGTTCACGAGAAGATCGCCAACCAGCGAAATGACTTCTTGCACAAGCTTTCACGTTGCTACGTGAACAATTATGGTCTAATCGCTGTCGAGAATCTCAACATTAATGGTCTCGTCAAACTGTCCTATAACGCAAGAAACATGATGGATGCCTCATGGTCAAGGTTCGTCCAGATGCTGTGCTTCAAGGCTGCAAGCGCTGGCTGCACAGTCGTGAAGGTCGAGCCAAGAGGAACAACGCAAAAGTGTTCGCGATGCGGAACCATCGTTCCGAAGAGGCTCTGGGATCGCATGCATAACTGCGCCTGTGGATTCCGTGCTGATAGAGATTATAACGCCGCTCTTAACATACTTAAAAGAGCGCTAGGGCAGGAACTGCCCGAATCTACGCCTGTAGAGATCAGAACCAAGGTTCCGATACCTCCTTCTTTGGGAGCGGAGCAAGTTCAGTCGTTGAAGCAGGACGCTCAGACTTTAGTTCTGGGTAGTTCACAACACTTTCTTTAAGGCTAAAAATAAGAAAAAGTGGCTCTTCCCAGGTTTTTAGGCCCAGGTCGAGCACACGAAGGGGTTGTATTGATTGATTATACCTTAGCTTCTAAACCAAGTGATTTTCTCCAGGCATCAAGTCGTCTTTTAGCCATTTCGGCCTTGCGCTTGGCTCTTTCGACGCCTAGACTTCCACCTTTTGCTTCATCTAAACGCTTGATAACTTCTTCGCCGTGGCTTACCGCCTCTTCATAAGCGGCTCCGTCGTCGAATTCATTCATTCTTGCACCAAGCGATTCTTTACCCATGCTATATTTAAGATCATTCGTAAGTAAAGCATAAGCTGGATTAAGCTCTCTTGATGCCTCTTCCCTGTCATAAGGCGCGGCTTCTCTCGCTCTGGCAATGTGCCCGACCATCTGCCTTCTCATGCTTTCAGGAAAATTTGTTGCTTTCTTGAGCGCTTCCTCTACAGCCGCGATTTGGCCTTCGAGCATCCTTGATTGGATACGGTTATAATCTTCGTATATGTTTTCGAAACTTGTCATTTTTAAATTTCCTCCATTTTTACTACTTGATGATACTAAATCTATTACTTAACTTATATATAAACCTTTCGTTTATTAGCTATCCTACAGTAGTAACATACTATAGAAGGTTTATTAATGTTCTTACTTTTAAACATCTTAAATGGCAAGAAGAAGGTTTTTAGTCAATTTCCTGAAGCATCCAGGCGTTACAGGCTCTATAACTCCCAGCTCGAGGTTTCTTGTAAGGAAGATGGTTGAGTCATTAGGAGACCTTGATTCCTGCAGATGCGTAGTGGAATTCGGGGCTGGGGAGGGATGCTTAACAAGATACCTGGAAAAACGGCTGCCTGAAGGGTGCAAGATTCTTTCATTTGAAATAAACAAAGACCTGCTTGATCGTGTTAATTGCAGAAATGGAAACGTGATTCTGGTAAATGATGATGTGGCTAGACTTGAAAGATATCTGAAAAAATACAATATCAGAAATGTGGATCATGTTGTCTCAAGCCTGCCTTTAGCCCAGATCAGAAGAGAGGATTGTCTGAATTTGCTTTCGATGGTCTATAGGAACTTAAAAGACAATGGTGTGTATGTGCAGTACCAATACTCGCTTCTGAGCAAGGGATTAATTGAGAGTGTTTTTGAAAATGTTGAAGTAAGGTTTACGCCGCTTAACATACCTCCTGCCTTCATCTATGTATGCAGGAAGTGATTTTATAAT
>DATDVX010000116.1:0-4777 GCA_035289885.1 Candidatus Nanoarchaeia archaeon
TTCAAGGAGGTAAGATCTTGGAAAAAGGTGACGCAAAATTATTTTCTGCAGTGGCTGTTCTTTTGGCTATAATGATGGTCTTTTCTGTTTACGGAGCCAAGGCGGCATGCAGGGATGGTAAGGATAATGATTCAGACAGCAGGAAGGACTATCCCCAGGATAGCGGCTGCTCATCTAAGGAAGACAACAATGAGAAAGGCTCGATTATCTGCGATGATGGCATTGACAACGATGGCGACGGCAAGACAGACTACACCACTTTGTCGACAAGCGATGCTGGCTGTTCTTTCATAACAGACACTGATGAGACTAACTGCGGCGATGGCGCTGTCTCAGGCGCTGAAGTCTGCGATGGTTCGAACCTGAATGGAAAGACATGTGCCACGCAGGGCTTTGACGGCGGTACATTGTCATGCTCGTCTACTTGCCTGTCATTCGTGACGACAAGCTGCTGGACGAACAGTTGCGCCGACACTGATGGCGGCCAGGTTTACGGGACAAAAGGGACAGTCTCCGGGAATTACCAGGGCTCTTCTTACAGCAATGCAGACTCGTGCTCAGGCACCGTGCTGACAGAGTATTTCTGCAATGGGAAGCTCAAGAGCAACAACTACAAGGAGTGCAACGCTGGGACCAACACGACCAATTCAACGAATGGGACAACATGGACAGGCTGTTCCAATGGGGCTTGCTACTGAGCCTCCTTATTTTTTCTTTTTTTAAATTGATTTCAATCTGACTCTTTTCGGGCTAATTTCCAAATCACTATAGAATCCTAGATGGAAATGCCATCTCCTCGGCGAGCTATGGGTTCCATATGCCCTATTGTTGTTCTGGATTCCTACTTGTTGCTGTGCAGTTACCTTCTCTCCTTCATGCACACTTGGAAGGATGTGGGTATAGCAAACATAAATCCCGTCTTCAAGCCTTATCACAAGGTTATCTCTATGCGATGTTTCACGGATATCTTTAGGAGTAGCATGGTAAACCTTCACAACTTCTCCATCGCTTACTGCAGCCACTAAAGTTCTCGCCAATGTGCAGAAGTGAAACTCTGATCTCTCAAATCCAAGCTGCTTACATGGCCTCCAGGTTTCTATAGGCCAGCTATTGAATGCTTCAAAATCCGTTTTTGTCAGAGGGACGTAATAGTTCATATTTTGCTTCAGATTTGATGTTCTATAAATCTTTTTGCTTGGCAGGTTTAGTCACATATAATCCATTGGAAAGCTTTTAGCTATCAAAAATCAGCGGTTCTTTATATATCCAAATTTAAGCATAACATTTATATACTCCAGCATATAGATGAAAAGTTGCCCACCAAGAGAATACTCAAGGGAGTACGGCGAAAGCCAAGGCAAGGAGCTTGGGAGTTAGTGTCGTGGGCTATACTCATAATCAAAAAGAATAATCAGTTAAAAGAACAAGATCATATTCACTAGATGGGGTAAATAAGGAAACATATCCAATATTCCGTTTTTTTGACTTTCGGACAACCGAACAAACAAAGACAACAAGCAAAAAAAAGATTAGATTAGAAATCCTTACTTACTTCCACCCTAGTAATTCTTGATTGAGTTCTCCCGACAGATTATCCAAAATACTAAAAATGAAAAATTCAGGGGGAATTGAAAATGGGAAAGATAAGTCTTATTTCTTCGAAATACATTGTCCATACTTCAATACAGATAGATGGTGTGGTGGACAGGCCTGACGTCATAGGAGCCATATTCGGCCAGACTGAAGGCTTACTGGGAGAAGACCTGGAATTAAGGGAGCTGCAAAGATCCGGAAGGATAGGAAGGATCGAGGTCAAGCTCGAGATAAAAGTAGGGAAATCAACAGGCGCCATAATAATACCTAGTTCTCTTGACAAGGCCGAGACTGTTATAATCGCGGCCGCATTGGAGACTATCCAAAGGATAGGCCCTTGCAACGCGAAAGTCAGGGTCATCAAGATAGAAGACGTTAGGATTACCAAGCGTGCTTCAATCATTGAAAGGGCGAAAGAGCTTCTCAGGGAATTGACAGACTCGGTTCTGCCTGATTCCCAGGAGATAACCGATGAGGTTTCCCATTCGATAAGGATGATGGAGATCATGGAATGGGGTCCTGAGAAGCTGGCAGCTGGACCGGCAATAGAGGAATCTGAGGAGATAATCGTGGTCGAAGGGAGGGCTGATGTCCTTACCTTGCTGAAGCACGGCTTCAAGAACGCTATTGCCTTGAACGGCACGTCAGTTCCGCCGTCTATAATACCTCTTTGCAACGCGAAGACAGTCACTGTTTTCGTGGATGGAGATAGAGGTGGTGACTTGATCATCAAGGAGCTTGCAGGCGTTGCTGAGATAGACTTCGTCATAAAGGCTCCTGACGGGAAGGAAGTCGAAGAGCTTACCAAGAAGGAAATCCACAAGGCCTTGAGAAGCAAGGTTGCTTTCGAGCAGGCCAAGGGTGACCATGGTGAAAGGTCTTCGGAATCCCAGGGTGAAACATCTCAGAGATTCGAAAGGCCGCAGTTCCAGCGCGGTGGTTTCCAGCGAGACAATCGTTTCCAGAGGCCGCAGTATGGCGAGAGGCAGCAGTTCGGGGAAAGGCCACAATTCGGAAGGAATGGTCCTAGGTTCGAAAGGACTGAGCATCCGACTTTCCAGGCAAGGAAGCCGTCTTTGACTCCTGAGCAATCAGCGAAGTTCAAGAAATTGGCAGAGGATCTTGTCGGAACGAGAGGAGCTTATCTCCTTGACTCGAGCATGACTGTCCTTGGGAAAGTGCCGACAGCTGAGATCGCGACTACTGTGACAGAGCTCAAGACAAATGTCGATGCTATAGTGATAGATGGCATCGCAACGCAGGACGTTGTCAGCGTTGCAGAGCGTGCTAATGTCAAGTACATCATCGCGAAGGAATCGGAAGTGAAGGGTCCTCAGACTCGCGTCAATATAGTCACGAACAGCGAGTTATAAGAAATCTTTATATACCTTTTTTCTTTTTTCTTTTTATGCCTAATTTCAAGTTAGCCAATACTGCAGACACTTTCATGATCATCGGCATTCTTGTGGTCGCTTTCATCGTCGTCTATTCATCTGGGATAATAAAGAAGAACTGCGAGGACGACATCACCTGCTTCAAGGAAGCGCTCAACGAGTGCAAGACAGCGAAATTGATCAGTCAAAAAAATAACAACGTTTATTCTTACGTTATCGAGCCTTCTTTCAGGGATGAGTGCCGCGTTCTGATAAGGCTGGAGAGGGCAGCACCTGGAAGCGCCACTGAATTCAAGCGGTTGGTCGAGCACAAGGATATGGAGTGCAGGATTCCGAAGGACAGGGTAACATCTGAATTCCTGGATGACTTCAGCACTGTGATAGACAACTGCTCCGGCGACCTGAAAGAAGGGTTGTACGAGTTGATCATAGAGAGGATGTACACGCTTGTTGTCAAGGAACTCACTGGTGTTGTCGAGAGCGCTAAGGCTTCTGTCTACAAGCAGTTTTAACTTTTTTCAAGAGAACAAGGCTTAAAAACATCGTGATATCCTGTTTTTCCATGGAAGCTTTGAAGGAAAGGACTCAGGGCAGGTTGCCGCATATCCCTCCATACTTGGGCACGGTAATATTGCCTGTATTTTATGAGGCGCCAATAACGCCTGCCGAAGAGCAGAGGATTGATCATGCAAGGCCGAGAACAACTCTGGCAGACAGGCTCTACAACGGCGTGAGGTATTCAGCCATTTCTGGTTTGGGTATTGCAGCCCTTTCAGTGGCTCACAAGGCAGTGGAAGCATTAGTCGAAGGGAAAAACATATCTGAGCAGAGGTTTGATTCTGCTGGTTATGCCATGGGTATTGGCTATTTGGCAGCTGGTGCCATGATGGCTGCTGCGGCAATCACAGAAAAATTTACAGCATATTTCTCGAGGAAGAAGAATAATGGAACAAAATAATCTTGAGTCAAAAGTGAAAGTTGGACCTGCTCATCCTATTGTCAAAGGGATTGCTTCAGGCATAACGGCTTTGGGATTGGGTTTGTTCGGTTTATATGGGTTTGTCGAAGGATTGAGATCGCAGCAACATTACATGGCTGCATCAAGCATTGTCATTGCCGGAGTTGCAGGCTACGCTCTCGTAAGAAGATACCAGAATTCTAGATAGTGGATATGTAGGCATCCCATTTCAATACACAAGAAACCAGGCAGTTGAATCCCAGGCTTTCCTCCACCCCGTTACCCTGATAGCACCAATCATCAAGATTATGGCTGCTTCATTCCTGACCTGACCAGATTCTCATGACAATCAGCCAACCAGGACAGGGTATCGACGTACGGCCCAGGACTGCTGATCTCAAGTATACCTACGTGGGCTTTCAGGCTGCCGTTGTATCCCGTTTGCAGATAGCAGAGGGTTAGTCTGCACCCTAGCCTACATAGATTCATAGTGCCGAGCCATTTTAAAGGCTTGCGGTTGCTAGGCTCATGTTTATAAGGAATAAGCTTGATGGAAAAACAATGGTTGATGCTGGATTGTTAGCGCGACTTGACGAGAAGCATGTCATCAACAGGCGTTCAGTCATGTGGTGGCAGCTTGGTTTTGAAGGGAGGAAGGTAATTTCTGAGGCGGAATTCGCGAGCACATTGCAGACTGTCTCATATCCATGCAAGAGTGCACTCTATGATGGGGCGGGGCATCGGTATGTCGAAACGAGAAGTTTCAGAGTGTGGCCTCGCGATGATGTCCCTATCGTCTTGCGGCAGGTCAGAATCGGAGAGGAAACGTTTG
>DATDVX010000117.1:0-5408 GCA_035289885.1 Candidatus Nanoarchaeia archaeon
GTCAAGGACAAAGATACTGAAAAAAATTGGTGGTTTTGCGGAGAACAACTTCACTGAAGACCTGGAACTCGGTTTGAAGATGATATACAACAATTACAAGGTGAAGATGGAAGTGAAGAACTATGGCTTGACTTCTGTTCCCAAGACTTTCATGAGCCTGCTTGACCAGAGAGTGAGATGGTACAGAGGATTCATGCAGAACATGATAAAATACAAGACGATGATGTTCAAGAGGAAATATGGGTTGGCAGGGACTTTCTCGATGCCGGTCGGCGTGTTGTCTGTGCTGATGCTCTTCACCGCGATGACCCTGCTATTCGGGAAGATAGCCGTCAAGGCCTATAATTTCATGTACAACATAGTATTACTGCATTCTGACGTGTTCTTCCTTTGGAAAGTGCCTAGCTTGCATGACTTCTTATTGGGAGCCAACTGGAAATTCCTGCTGCCTTTCGTCATAACGATGGCAAGCGTGATATACCTTTTCTACAAGGCGCACAAATTAACGAATGAAAAATTCAGATCGCCGGGAGTATTCGCGACTTACCTGGTAACTTACCCGTTCATAGTGAGCCTGCAATGGGCATCTGCACTCTACAAGCACCTGACTGACAGGAAAGTGCAGTGGTCACTCAAGAAGAAATGAAAGACATAAACACCAAGAAAGTTTTCGGACTGTCAATAATCTTCACCACGCTGATATTCGTGGCCGGGATTTTCGCAGGGTTCGGGCTGGACAAGCTCAGGACCACTGACGTATTCAGCGATCTCCAGGAAAGCGAATTGAAAGCGCAGAGCTTCGCGATAGAGCAGGAATTCCTTGAGAAGATATCTGACTATGATTGTGATCTGGCGACTGGGAGGCTTAGCCTGATGTCGAAAGAGCTCGGAACTTTAGGTAATAACCTGATAAGCTACGAGAAGAACAGCCTGTTCAAGAAGGATGACTATGATTACCTTGTGAGGAAATACTTCCTGCAGGAGATAAGGACATACACGCTATTCGAGGAACTGAAGAAGAAATGCAACCTTGACAACGACTTGATACTGTTCTTCTTTGATCCTGAAGACGATGTTTCGGCAAGGCAGGGAAACGTGCTTGATGTATTGGTTGAAACGAACCAGAATGTCTCTGTGTTCGCCTTGAATGCAAAGTACGAGAAAGACCCGACGTTGAACACTGTCAAGGCCTATTACAACATAAGCGTGACCCCCACGTTGATAATAAACGACAAGATAAAGAAGGAAGGGCTGATTGGCAAGGAAGAGATAATGGAGATGCTGGAATAAAATGCCGTGCGACATGTGCGGAAGGAATACGAAGCTGGTCGTGACAGCCATTGAAGGAAGCCAGATGAATGTCTGCGAGAACTGCTCGAGATTCGGGAAAGTCCTCGGAGAAAAGCAAATCACTGAGAAAAAGCCTGCAAGAAAGAAACTGCCTGAGATCGAGAAGAGCTTCGAGATGATTGACAGGGATTTCGCTAGAATTGTAAAAGAAGCAAGGGATAGGCTTGGGCTGGAGCAGCACCAGTTGGCTGACAAGATAGCTGAAAAAGAATCTGTCATCCACAGGATCGAAGCTGGATTATTGGAACCGCCGATTAAGCTCGCAAAGAAATTCGAGATTGCGCTGAGGATAAAGCTGATCGTGCTGTACACAGACGAGCCTGCAAACAAGGTCAACTTCAAGAGCGAAGCGCTGACAATAGGCGATCTGATAAAGGGCAAGAAATGAACAAGAAACAGCTTGCGATGCTCCTTTCTGAGCTTGAGACTTTTGACGAATCGAAGACAGGGCTGGAGCAGTACCAGACTAACTGCGAGATCGCCGCTGAAATCCTCTGGGACCTGGAGATGCAAGGTGAGATCGAAGGGAAAGTTATAGCTGACTTCGGCTGCGGAAATGGAATCTTCGGGGTTGGATGCCTGATATTGAACGCTGAGAAAGTTCATTTCGTTGATGTCGACGAGGAAGCCATCAAAATATGCACATCGAACATACACAAGATGAAGGAGATACACCACTCGCAGTTTGACTTCGAGGCTTTCCATGGCGACGTAAAGAAATTCGACAAGAAAGTCGATGTTGTGATTGAAAATCCTCCGTTCGGAGTGAAGAAGGAGCATGCTGACAGGGAATTTTTATTGAAAGCGATGGAAACTTCTGATAAAATAATAAGCATGCACAAGATTGAGTCGAAAACCTTCATAGAAAAGCTTTCAAAAGATCATGGGTTCGAGGCAAAGCTGATAAAGAAGATAAAATTCCCGCTGAAAAAAATAAAAGGCTATCACAAGAAGAAAGTCTACAATGTAGATGTAGGAGTGTGGAAGATTGAGAAGAAATAACTGCACAAGATACTGGCTGATTACATTCCTTGCCATATTCGCGTATATTATAATACACTCTTACGGGACAGACTACAAGTTTTACATCGCAGATTCATTGGTTGCGATTACTGTGATAATTATATGCTACCTGCTCTACAGGAAATTGCATCTGGATAACCTGGCATTTGCCTGCATTGGAACCGCATTGGTGCTGCACACTTCAGGAGCTTTCGGATTCTATGCTAACCCTCCTGTTCCATGGGAATGGGACTTGACAACGCATGTCTTCGGGTTCTTTGCGGTGGCAGTGTGGATCCATGGCCTTTTGAATGACCTTGCGAAAGAAGAGCACAGGAAAACTCCTTGGCTGTTCTTCGGGGTGATATTCATAACAATGGGAGCGGGTGTTGTGGTTGAATTCCTGGAATTCGGCGGATTTGCAATGGCTGGCTTTGAAGAAGGATTCCTTGGAAGAGGGCCGGGGGATATACAAGGCGACTGGATTTCAGGGGACTACTGGGACACGATAGTTGATCTGTGGTACAACTTGATTGGGGCGGTGGCGGGGTTTGTAGCGGCGCATTTCTACGCAGTTAAAAAGACAAGGTATAAATAGGGAACCGAAGAGCCATAGGAAAATGGCAAGCGACATTTCGGTGCTGGTAATCGACAGGGCGCTGAGATATAAGGGTCGCGAAAAATGCAGTGGCAGCCTGGATGATGAGAGAAAGCTACTTGAAGAAAAGGGGTATCGAATTACTGCAAGACCTAATTCAGACGCATTGAGCGTGGAGTATGACATCATGGTTATGCATCCCGAATTGGGAGTAGCGATGCAAAGGATAAAAAAATTTCATGCAGAGCATCCTGAAATTCCAATGATCGTATGCAGTGGCCACAGCTTTAGCCCATTAAAGGAAATGAGGCCTGTAGAGGGATATGAGCATTATGACTTCCAGCAGGATGCAGCAGGAGTTTATGTTTGCGGCTTTGCATCATCCCGAAAAGTGGTAGAACTCGTCGACAGGCTATCAGAAGACATCAGAGCAAAGAGGCTCAGCAGAAAGTCGTGAAACAGAGTGAAGAAAGACTTATATACTACAATATATATGTTATAGTCATGGGAAAACCATTTTTATATGACGCTGTAAATTCCATGTATCACAGTGTGATGGACAATATGCCTGATGCACTCAGGGAAAGAAGCATGGCTAGCGCGTTTCTCCTTGGCGCTGCAGGAATCTATCTGGCGGTCAAGGGCCTTCAATGGATTTCAAGAGAAGTCATCAGCAGTTTCAGCGAGGCTTTTGATGAGAGGTTGCTGCCTGGGCTTGAAAAAGCTTGCGTCGCAGGAATGGCTGGCGCTCCAATTTTATACGCTTTGATTGACCCGCAAGGAGCAAGGGATATGGTGGCGAACCATGAAACCTACGCTTCAGGAATGGCTGGCGTGTATGTCGGAAGCATTGCTGGCGCATTGCAGGATTTGCACAAGAGATCCAAGCAAAAGTTAGAAGATAGCCTTTAAGATTAAAGCTTGGTAAACGAAAGGCTTAAAAATGCCTGATTCTGGAAAACACTAAAATGGAACTCAAGGTGCTGGAGCATTCAAAGAACAAGCTAAAGATAGAGATGAAGGGCGAGGACCATACATTCTGCAACGCGTTGAAAGAGGAATTATGGAACGACAAGGATGTCAAGGCAGCCGGCTATTTCATAGAGAACCCTATAATGACGCAGCCTGTATTCATAATAGAGTCAAGCGGCGAGCCGAAGAAAGCGATGACTGAAGCCATCGAAAGGCTGCAGAAGCAGAACAAGGAACTTAAGTCGTTGTTCGGAAAGCTCAAGTGATTTTTTCTTTTCACATAAAAAGATTGGTGAAGTGCAATGAGTTTTAAAGAAACGTTGAAAAAAATCTGGGATTTCATCTGGCATGACAATTCAATTTGGTCGTGGATCGTCAATGTAATACTCGCGTTCGTTCTTGTCAAGTGGGTCATATACCCGGCGATAGGAATTATATTCTCAACTTCATTCCCGATTGTAGCTGTTGTTTCGGAAAGCATGGAGCACAATGGGCTTGATCTGGATACATGGTGGAACCAGAACAAACAGTGGTACTCGGAAAACGGGTTCACGAAAGATGATTTCAAGGAATACAGGTTCAAAAACGGCTTCAACAAGGGCGATATCATGCTTTTACGCGGAAAAGAACCGAAAGATATTAAAAGAGGGGACGTGCTGGTTTATGAAACCTCGTTGTATGACAACCCGGTAATCCACAGGGTAGTGGGCGTTGAAAACAACAGCAGCGGAATGTTCTTCACGACAAAAGGCGACAATAATGCGGGGCCTGACAATAGAGTTGTGACTGAAGAGCAGATAAAAAGAACCGGAACGGCCTATGCTAGGATACCACTGCTGGGCTGGATAAAGATAATATTCGTGGAAACATTAAGAAGGTGAATGAAAAATGTTTTGTCAAAAATGCGGCGCGATACTTGTCCCGAAGAAAGAGGGGAAAGGAACACAGCTAGCATGCTCATGCGGATATGTGGCCAAGAAGAAAGAGGAGATAAAGCTGGTAGAGAACGTGCAGCTGGCCAAAGCTGACTTCATCGAAGTCGTCGACAAGAGAGTGGAGACTCTTCCAAGAACGAAGGAAGAATGCCCGAAGTGCAAGAATCCAGAGGCGTATTACTGGCTTGTGCAGACAAGAGCTGGCGATGAAGCTGAGACAAGATTCTTCAAGTGCGTGAAATGCGCGCATACGTGGAGAGCCTACTGATAACTATGGAAAACAGGGCAAGCCCGTACGCAGAGAAATTCATAAAGAACATAAATTCTAATGACTTCAAGGTTTCTGTTTCTGGTATCGTGATAAGCAAGACTGAGAACAGCTTCAGGATAGATGACGGAACTGGGCAAGCGAGAGTCGTGTCAAGCGAGATGCCGAGCCATGATTATCTCAGAGTCTTCGGGAAGGTCATGCCTGTCGAGGACGGCTTCGAGATACAGGCCGATGTTGTCCAGGACATGAGTAATGTAAACAAGGCGCTGCACAAGAAAGT
>DATDVX010000118.1:0-3080 GCA_035289885.1 Candidatus Nanoarchaeia archaeon
GTAATTATTTACGAAATTTCCGCTTGCATACTCGTCAGAAGCCTGTTTCATCTCGACTTCGCTGTAGCTGTAAGTTTCCCATGAGAGATCCTGTACCCTGAGAAATGTGGCAAGAACAACAACAATAACAAGCGTGAGTAAAACCGTTTTTTGCGACATTGCCATTGTAATTTAGTCGATGCTATGATTAAATATCTTCATGCGAGTGCCAGTTTAATTCGGAGGTGTATGAGTTGGAAGAACATCCTGATCGGGTCGAAGAACTTGATTTTTGTGCCCTCCCGATGTTCCCATTTTATCGACATTTCTTTTAATGAATATTTCTTGTGCCTTATCCTGTAAAATATCTCGACGTCGAATATCCATCTGTTTGACACCATGTTCTTGAAAAGTTCCTTTGCCGCAGATTTCCTAAATCCTTTGAAGCCGCAAAGGTTATCCTTGACATGTATTCTGAAGATAAAGTTCGCCCAGAAGTTGAATAGCTTTCCCGTCGTCTGCCGCAAAAGCGGCTGATCAACATTTGACTCATAGTTTGTTCTGTCGCCGACTACCACATCGAATTGGTCGAGCAACGGGAGCATTTTTTTAATCTCCATTGGGCTTGTTGATCCGTCCGCGTCTATGAAGATTATCTTTTCGCCGGTTGCAGCAAGCATTCCTTTCTTGATTGCGAACCCTTTGCCCATGTTCTTTTTGTAGGTTATTATACGAGCTTTCCGGAAACTTTTCAAAATATCAAGTGTTCTGTCAGTGGAGCCGTCATTCACAAAAATTACTTCGTAATCCTTGAGTGTTCTCGTCAGATTTGAAAGCTCACCAAGAAACGGTTCTATGCGGCTCTGCTCATTGTATACTGGCACCACAATCGATAGCTTTGTCATCTGATTTGATTTCGAATCTAGACTTTATAAAGAGTTTAAAAAGCACAATGTATCAGGTGGTTACGCCAGCATCTTGTCTCTGATTTTCCTCTCTATAGGAAAGTGATAGAAGTTGTGCTTGAATCTGAACTTTGCTATCGGATTGTAGATGTCGAACAGAACTTTTCCGCGTCGTGTGCTTATCTTGTATTTGACATTCTTATTCATGAAGTAGGATGTAAAATTGATGTTGTCTATTATCTTGAGTCGCTTCTTGTCGAGCCAGGTGGGGGAGTTCTTCGTCCATCCGTCAAAATCGAAGTTTGCCCATTCATTAAGGCTTGTTGGCTGCTTGAATCCTCCTTGTATAGAGAGATCCCACGCCTCCGTTCCAAGATAAGGGCAGAAGGTGAAGAACAAACAGTACGCGTTCTTGTTCTCCTTCATAAGCTGGAGCGCAAGCTCCTTGCTCATGCGTATGTCCTCCTCTGTCTCTGTTGGATAGCCAAGTATAAACGTGAACTTTGAGACAATATTCAGCTTCGCAAGAATCCTGTTCGCCTTGACAAAATCCTCGACCTCCTCATCCTTTTTCATCAACTTTATCATTCTTGGCGAGCCTGACTCAATGCCGACATCAATGTTCTTGCATCCGCTCTTCACAAGCAGCTGCTGGTATTCCTCGTCCATCCTGCATATAGCATCGGCGCGTATTCCTAGTGTGCCCCATGCGAAGTCATCAAACTCGTTGACAATTCCGCGCAGTATTGTTTTCACCCGGTTTGGGTCTGTACCGAAATTGTCATCTTGGAAGAAGAAATCGCGTATTCCATAAGTGTCTATAATGAATCTTATCTTTTCAAGAACGCGTTCTGCAGAGTAGCATCGCCATGTGTTCTTATGGACCGCAGGGTCGATGCAGAATGTGCATCGGAACGGGCATCCTCTGCTGGTTGTGAGTATTATCGACTGTCTGCTCCTGAAATCAACTGCATAATATTTCTTCATGTCAACAAGATGATACGGCAGGTCCGGAAGCTCGTCTAGATTCTTCAGGTTGGGCCTGCTTTCATTGATTACAACATGTCCGTTTTCCCTAAAACCAATACCCTTAACGTTCCGCAGATTGCCTTTCCTTTCAAGAGTGTGTACAAGTTCGGCAAAGGTGAGCTCGCCCTCTCCAATAGTTATTATGTCTATCAACGTGTCTCCAAGAGTCTGGTGCGGCTGCATTGTCGGATGCATTCCACCCCACATAACAGGTATGTCCTTGTTGAAGTCCTTGACAAGCCGCGATAGCTCCAGTGAATATTTCAGCTGCGGACCTGTCATTCCAGTCGTCCCGACTACGATAGGATTCAATTTCAGCTGTTTCTCGAGTTTCTCTTTCCAGTCAGACTCGACGCGTTGGTCGATTATCGTCACTTTGTAACCTTCTTTCTCTGGGATTGAAGCTATTCCAAGCAATCCTTCGGGTATTCTTGCACCAAGATAATCCCAGCTCCCGGTGCGAGGTTGCACAAGAACGATATTTCCCGATTCTGACATCATATCACCAAAACAATGTTATCTATTAGGTTATAGACTATTAAAATTTAGCTGGTTTGCGAAATTTTGCAAGTTATCCCAACTTTCCTGCTGTTGACTATTGCGAAGAACGGCTCGTCCTCGCATAATTTTGATATGTTTATTATTTTCTCTTCTTCATACATTGAATAGAATGCAAGGTATTTCACCTGTCTCTCCCGTAAGAATTTCTCGTTGAGCTCCGGCCTGCGGAGGAAACTAGCTTGCCCAGATGGAGCAAGGTAAAGCGAGATGTCCCTGTCCGACCAAAGTTCGGTGTAAGGATAATCTCTTTCTCTAACTGCATCTATAAGCTGGCTTGTGGCAGATGAGTTCATTGTTATCAGAAAACTCGTGCCGAAGAGGAAGAATATTGATAATCCCGTAGCTGCCCCGATGAGCAGCTGTCTATTTTTGGGCACAAATATGAATACTGTAGCCAGAACGAAGAAGAATGCTACGGAAGTGGGTGAATAATACGGTAGCATGTCGTTAAGGCCAGTTAGGTACGCCAGCAACAGTGCTACGGTTGCGCCGAATATTATGTATTGCATGTCATTACGCCAAAGTTCGCTTACAAGCTTCGCAGAAAGTATTATTGCTGGTGCGATTCCTATGATCATGAGCCGTTGAAAATCCTGCCCACTGCTC
>DATDVX010000119.1:0-3799 GCA_035289885.1 Candidatus Nanoarchaeia archaeon
TTGGTCTCAAGGCCGGTGCACTACCAGATTATGCGATCGCGGCATCAGACATTAAAAGCTGAGAATTCTTTTATAAAGCTATTCTTTCATAATGCCCAAAAGAGTGAGGATAAGCCTGTCTGCTGATTCTATGATCTCTGACTGGGTCTTTCCTTCGACTATCACGCATTCATTTTCCGAATAAACGGCAGTCTGGTTCCCCTTGACCAATTTTATTATTGCTGTGTCGTCATCTGCATCCTTGCAGTCCTTGACCGGAGCGCCTGTCCCGACGTCCCATAGCAGCGCGCCTTTAGTCGGGACTGCATAGAGGAATTCATTGCCTATTATCTTCGATATCTCGATTGCAGCGACGACTGTCAGACCAGAGGCATTTGGCTCCATCGTGACGAAAGCCTCGCTTTTCAGAACCTTCTCTCTCAAGCCATATTCAACAGGGATATCCTCGAGATTCCTCGGGTCGTTCCTGACGCTTATAGTTGAAGGCTCTGAGTTCTCATTAAGATAAAGCTGGATTGAATATAAATTCCCGGACTTGTCAACTTCGCGCTTCACCTGGAAGCCGTTGTACTCAAAAAGTACCTTCGATAATTTTACTTTCTGGACATAGACTGCGCCCGCTATGATCAGAATGAAAACTGCTATCAAGACAATGATGACTGCCTTCGCGCCGGTCTTTTCCTCTTTCACCATGGAAGAATATTCCGTTGGAAGGGAATATAAATATTTGGGTTAGAAAAATATTAAAGAAAAAAGATAAAAAAATAAGGAAAGCTTATCGCTTTCTCTCAACGCTGCCTTTCTTGCCGCTCTTCACAAGGACAAGCGCCAAGATAATCACTACCACTACCACAATCAGGATTATCCAGAATGTGGATGCTGCCGATGATTTCTCTTCGGCTACTGGTGCTGGAGCTGGCTCTGCGCCCTCTTCTCCAGGAACCCGTGTTATCTCGGTTAGTGTTATGTCCGCTCTTCCTTTCTGAAGGCCGTTGTATGTGACTGTTACGTCATCCTTTCCATCGCCGTTAAGGTCTACTGATTCTGAATTGCCCTTTGCAATTGTGACCTCTACTGGCTCTGATTGCAAGATGACTATCACAGAGTCTTCAGTGGCTGACTTGACTTCAAGCGAATGGTCTTCGCCATTTGCGCTGAATGAAAGCTTTCCACCTGGACCGACAAGCCTGCTCTCTCCATCTGATGTCAGGTCACCAAGGTTCTCTGTTGAACCAGAGCTGACTATCTTCTTGCCGACTGGAGCTCCTGTTGGAGGATTGCCTCTGCTCAGGACCTTCCTTTCGACTTCAAATGTCGAGTTCGTCGAGTTGACGTTGCCTGTTGAGTCTGTCAAGTTACACATAACGCGATATACCCCTAGGTTGCTTGTCGCCTCGAATGTCGCAGGCGAAGATTCTGCAAATGGTATGAATGACGTCTGGCCTGGGCTCCTGACAGATATGTTGGTTGTCAGGTTGAAGTTCAGGTTGTCAGCTGTAGTGTTCCTGCATGTGATCTTTATCTTGTCGCCGAATGCAATCACTACAGCGCTTGTGCCGAATGATGTGCCATCTGCGTCAGCATAGGCTATCTCTGTCGTGTTGACCGTGGATGTGTCTGTCGTGATGTTCCTTGTCTGCGAGCCTTGGTTGCCTGCAAGGTCGATGCACGTCACGTTGATAAGGAAGTTACCGTTCCCAAGGTCAACGATCGTCCTCTCGCGCAGCGTCGTTGCGTTGCTGTGAGGCACGGCTGTGTTGTTCTGCACGTCGTTCACATACACTGTGCAGTTAAGCGATCCGCTTAATACATCTGTCACGTTGTATGTGAGATTAAGGTCATCTGTTGAGTTGTAGGCTCCGCCTGTTGCCGTCAGGTTCTGGAAGTTCGTTATGCTCCCTATGGTGACGTTCGGATCATGGTTGTCGATTGTTACGTTCGTCTGCGATGAGTTTGAGACTGTCGCGTTGACTGCTCCTGCTGATATGTTTGTCGCAGTAACGTTCAAGGTGTAGACACCGCTTGGCAAGGTTGTCGTGTCCACGGAAACGTTATATTGGGTGTTGTTCGGGGATGTTGTGTTTGCCACGAAGAATACCACTTCACCGGATGCGTTCACTGAGGTGTTTATTCCCCTGAATGTCATGTTGACTACGCTCTCGTTGCCGTTTACTGTTGCTGAGAACTGTATCGTGCCGCTGATGTTTCCCGTGTTTAGCGTAGGGTAATCGACTGTTGAGACTGTCAGCGCAAAGACGTAGTATGCCAATATTGATAGAAGTAAGACACTAGTAAGTAAGCTCGATAACCTTTTATTATTCATTGAATTCCACCTCGTCGTCATCCTTTTTTTTATAATCTATAATACGGATTATTCAATAAAAAGGGATTCCACTTATATTTAAAGGTTTCGACAAAGGCTACAAAACGGCCTTTTTCCTCTCCAGAAGGTAGATTTCGACCAATACAGACGCGATGGCCATTATCAGAGGGCCGAGTATGATGCCGAACAAACCGAATACTTCCAGGCCTCCGAAAACACCAAGCAAAGCCATGGCTGGATGGACATGGCCCTTGTCCCCGATGATTTTAGGCCTAACTATGTTGTCGATCGAGCTTATCACGAAGATCCCGGCTATCAAAATGCCGAAACCATCGAAATATTGGCCTATTGCCAGCTTGTAAATAGCTGCCGGACCCCAGACAAGAGCAGTTCCGACCAATGGAAGCATCGCTAGGACGACCATTACCAACCCCCATAAAAGCGGGGATGGTATGTCGAATATCCAGAAGGTCACTGCGCCTAATGCCCCTTGGATCAAAGCTGTGAGAATCAGGCCGTATATTGTTGCATAAGTCACTTCGCCGAACCTTGAGATGAGATCCTGCTTCACAGAATCCTTCAATGGGACGTCTTCCTTGATCCGGCGCATCAATGAATCTCCTTCCATGAACAGATAGTACATGACTGAAAGCAATATGAATGCGCTCAATGCCTTAGCTGGCAAGGAAAGGACGAACTTCGATGCCCAGCCTGCAACTGTTGAAGACAAGCTTGTGATGGCGTTCTTCATCTGGGCGTTGACATCGACTTCTTTTCCAAGGAAAGCGGAAATCTGGTCCTCGAACTTTGAGTAATCGATGTTCTTTGATTTCTGGAAGAATGAAAGCGATTCGTTGATTATCGCGTTTGCAGCGAAGACAACAGGGACCATTATCAGGATTAACAATAGCAATGCCATCAGGAAAGCGCAGAGCTTCTTGCTCCTTATCACGCGATTAAGCCTCCTGTACAAAGGATAGAAGATGTAAGCAAGCAACGCTCCGCCTATTATGGAGATTATCATGGACTTTATCAGGAACAATGTAAGCAACACGAAGAACACCATCAGCCAAACGAACAGTTTCCGGGAATGCTGAGGCTCATCTGGCTTGTTCATGGCAGAAGGAGGAGAGACTCTTTTTATTTAAGCTTTTGCTAATAAGAAAGGTTTAAAAGAATTAACAACAGATTCAACATGATGAGAGAAAAGACAGTAATAGGGCTGAGCGAAAAAATCCTCATCAACGGCAAGCCATTCACAGCAAGGATAGACACGGGAGCATCAAGGAGCTCCATCGACATGAGCATAGCAGGGGAATTGAACTTAGGACCGATACTCAGGACATCAAGAGTCAGGTCGGCGCACGGGAGCAGCATAAGACCTGTTGTGAAAGCGCAGCTGAAGATACGCGACAGGACGATAAAAGCGACATTCACGATAGCGGATAGGACTGAACTGAAATACCCTATACTAAT
>DATDVX010000120.1:0-2229 GCA_035289885.1 Candidatus Nanoarchaeia archaeon
TCTTCACGAGCGCAGCTCGCCCTATTTTCATTTCTTAGCCTTTCCTGACTGCGATTATGCCACTCGACATACTCGACAAGTGCCCCCTGAAGATTTATAAATAACCCTTGGCATACTACCTTTGACCTCGTGAAAAAGACGCTAACAGCAAAAGAGGCCTTCGCTTATTTTGTTTTTGCGTTTTCTTCATGTTTCCGGAAGATTTTCGGAAAATTCAGGGAAAGATATATGAACCTCCCTGCATTTCAGGGCTATGCAGTTGAAAAAGATGGGAAACCAAAGGAGATGAGAACATGGCAGGAAACTTGCCGCTGAAAAAATTTAGAGTAGGAGCTTATGAAGGAGTTATCTGGGAGAACAAGAAGGAAAAAGAGGATGGCACAGAATTCACCTACAAGACAATAACCTTGCAGAGAAGCTACAAGAAGAAGGACGAGGATGTGTGGAGATCTGAAGTGATCAACAATGTCAGAGTGAACGACCTTGGAAAGATAAAGGCAATTCTTGACAGGCTGCAGGACTATCTGTTCTTTGAAGCTAAGGAAGAAGAGGAAGGTGAGGAGTGATGGCCAAAGAGAAAGGGAAAGAAGTGACGCTTGAAGACCTGCCTGGAGTTGGGGCTGCCACTGCTGAGAAATTGAAAGAAGCTGGATATGATTCCTTATTGAGCATTGCTGTTGCAAGCGCTGCAGAAATGGTTGAGATTACTGGACTGAATGATATTGCTGCACGGAAGCTGATAAAGGCTGCCAGAGATGAACTTAAGATGGGATTTGAATCTGGAGTCGATTTGCTAAAGAAACGTGAGAATCTCATCAGGATTAGCACAGGAAGCAAAGCATTGGATGGATTGTTTGCTGGCGGTGTTGAAAGCTCAGGCATTACAGAGTGCTATGGCCAGTACGGGGTTGGCAAGTCGGCATTGGCGCATCAGCTTGCAGTAAACGTGCAGTTACCGAGAGACAAAGGTGGAGCTGAAGGCATTGCTGTCTGGATTGATAGTGAAGCGACTTTTCGTCCAGAACGCGTCAAGCAGATTGCTGAAGCACAAGGGATGGATTCGCAGCAAGTGCTAGAGAATATCAAGGTTGCAAGAGCGTTCAACTCTGATCATCAGATACTTCTTGCTGAAAAGGTTACTGACCTAATTAAAGAGGGCATGCAAGTGAAACTTGTCGTTGTTGACTCATTAATGGGGCATCTAAGGAGTGATTTCATCGGAAGAGGTCAATTGGCGGACAGGCAGCAGAAGCTTAACAAGCATATCCATTCACTACTGAGGTTAGCAACAACGTATAATGTTGTTGTGTATGTTACGAATCAAGTCATGACAAAACCCGATACATTCTTTGGAGATCCGACTGAACCAATCGGGGGCAATGTGCTTGCCCACGGAATGACGACACGCGTTTACTTGCGCAAAGGAAAGAAAGGAACGCGCGTAGCAAAGATGGTTGATAGCCCATTCATTCCTGAGAACGAATGCGTGTTTATCATTTCAGACAAAGGCATAAGAGACGTAGAATAAATTCTTTCTTTTTATCTAAATTTCAATTCGTAGCCTAGCATCAAATAACTCTCTGTGAAATCTGTTGCCTTCCATGTTTGCGAGCCATACCTTGGGTGCGTTAGCATCATCAGCCTGGTGCCTGAGTCATCCCCTGCATCATCAGTCACGCTTTCTGCCCCTGCCTCACGCATCCATTCGAGAAATAATTTTGAGTCTTTGCCTATCTTGTATTCCAGGCGCATTCCTATGTCATCAAGGCCTGAAATCCCGCCGCTAATGCGCACGTTTCCCTTCACTTTGCCTATCTCAAACCTGCCTAATTTGCGGAGCTCCCTTCTTGTGTCATAGGCAAAGCTTACCATAGCGCCTATGCTTTCATGGATATCGTTGCCTAGCAAGCGGAACGCATATTCCTTTGCCTGGTCCTCATCCCATCGAGGTGTTGCCTTCAGTTCACTGTCATGGGAAATCTTCTTGATGATATCTTCACAGCGCTTGTCCTTGGCAGAGATATATGCTGGAGAATGTGAAGTGTTTTTGTCAACATTGGCGCATCCTGTAGGCAGCGTGAAGCGCGCCATCACTTCTGGGATAACATATTCATTCTCTGGAACTTTGCTTTGCTCTTCTGGCTGATTGTCCTGGTAATCCTGCTTATTCTGGAATATCTCTAGAAGGCGAGGGACTACTTGCGGATCGTCGAATTCCCTGTAAACATT
>DATDVX010000121.1:0-3685 GCA_035289885.1 Candidatus Nanoarchaeia archaeon
TCCCGGATTTCTGAGCTAGCTTCTCGACGAAGTTAGTCAACTTTTCCAGGTTGTCATATGAGATGTTTGTCCGCAGGTTCCTGTATTTCCTGTGCACCAGGTATATCGGAGTGTTGAATCCGTTGCACTCGACGTCCTCAATGTAGAAATCCTTCAATAATGGCTCGATCTCATTCAAGCCGACAAAATCCCTGTAGATGTAGTACATGAACTTATCAACAGAGTCATCATGCACCTTGAGTTTCAGTTCGGATATCAGGACTTGCAAGTTCTTCTCCAGGTACTCTATCACTGTCTTTTCGTCATTGACGCTGATGAAGCTTATGTTTATCAGCTCCTCGATGCCTTTCTCAATCATCTCGAGCATCTTCTTCTCATCTGGATTCAGTATCGGCTCCTTGACGCTGTAGACAAGCTCATTGTTCGGCGCATCCCAGTAGATGTGCGCGTATGCATAAGGCTCAATCAACGGGTATCTGACATCAATTGTCTTCTTTTCCTTTATCGGCGGAAATTCGATATTGCCTTCTTGAGGTCTGACAGAAAAAGTGCTTCCTTCCTGAGATTTTGCTTTTTTCCCTTTGAACAGCATCGATATAGCACCCTCTAAGCTGAATCTACTATGCAGTATTAACTCTTGAAAAAGCTTATTTAAGGATTCTTATTCATTCCAGAGTAGAAAATCACTTGATATACACTGCGACTATGAGTTTGCCTTGGTTGTACTCGCCTGTGTTCTTGACAAGGATGGAGTATGTTCCCAGGAAAGGATTTTTCATATCAGATTCCAGAGTTATATCCATCTTTTCATAGTGCACTCCAAGAGAAGCCATGTTCTCATCCTCGATGTTGGTCGCTTGCGATGATATGTCTATGAATCCTTCCTTGACTGTCGCGTCATTCTCGACTATGAACGCTTTTGTCTTCAAACTCCAGTTGAGATCATCGCTATCCTCATCATCGATGTAGAAATTCCCCTTTGTTATCCTGAAAGGGTTGAGTTCCCTCTGGCTGCCAGGCCCTTCATTGGCTACTTCGCGTATGTTCTTGTCAAGCACGTACATCAGGTTCTTCGTGTCAGTAACAGTATTCTTGTCCTTCAGCCCTTCAATCAATGGAATGGCCGCTCCAAGTATGAAAGTTATCGCAACTATCCCTATGCCTATGTAAAGCACAGCCGAAACCCAGATGTCCCCTTGTTTCATTTTGAAGGAAAAGCTACTGGCATTCCACCTTCGCTTCTCTCACATACTGGCTGCAGTACACAAGGTCATCATCCACTCTTATCCCTGCTATCAATTCGACTTTGCTGGGCGACTGCACTGCAGAGAAATCCCCTGAGTATCTTTTCGTGCCGAACGGCTTGAGCATGTCTGTTGTGGCGTTGATGTCATAGACTTCGGTGACCTGGTCGTTTATTACCCTCAGCTTGAACGCGCTTAGCTGCACATCCTCCCTGTTGGTCACTTCGACGTATTCGACAGCGTTGTTCGCGCATGACACGTCAACATCGAATGATATCTGCCCGCATTTCTGCGCGACATTCGCCTGCTGCGTCGTCTTCTCTGTCGTTTCCTTCGTGAAGTTCACGCCCCACGTGAATATCACCGCTGCCAATGCGACTGTGAATCCTACGATGAGCACTGTCGCTATCAATGGGCTTATTCCTTTGCTGTTCATTTTTCATACCTCTCTTATTCGAATTTCCATTCTTTCAGTTTTTCCTGGCAGGTCTCGTAAGCTCCCTTCACAACCTGCACTCTAGGATATATTTCAACACTGGACACATCGCCTGTGAAAGAAGAATCGTACACGAAGCTCATCTCTTTCGAGGCTCCCTCGTCAAGGCCTTCGTTTATTATCGCGACATCGACTCCATTGCTTCCTATCACCCTGAAGACCCATCCGCCGATCGTCCCGCCCAGGTTTGTCATCGTCAGTGATATTGAATTGGCTCCAAGCATCGCACTGTCGACGCTGAATCCTATGTCAGTCGCGCAGCTTATCCTGGAAAGGCTCCTGTCCTTTGATATCAGGTTCTCGGTGTAATCCCTTGCGAAGACGAAGATTATCGCTGCGAGTATGACCACGAATGCGACTAGAAGTATCGTCGCTATCAGCGGGCTCATGCCTCTTTTTTGTTTTCCTAGCACTTGATCTTTACTCTCCTGTCAAAGCAACCGACTTTCTGGCCATTGATGTCAACAAAAGGGACAAGTTCGATCTCATCCACGTTTTCTACCCGGCCGATATTTAAGTCTTTCGTCTCAGACACTTTAACTTGGGGGTTCGGGTTCGCGTTTGCTATGTCTCTCTCTTCTCCGTCAAGCAGCACCTTGAAGTCCGCGATGTGCACATAGCCCCTGTTGGATACGGAAATGCCTAATATAGTATCGGTGCATTCGCCGTGCGTATTGTTGAAATTGAACGCGACTGAAGCGCACCTGTCATTCTTCACGTTCTCATCTATTATCATGTCCGTGACTTTTTCAGTGTGCTGTCTTGACCAGTTCGCGAATATCACTGCCATGGATATTGCCAGTCCGACAAGAAGGACATACGCTATCAGCGGGCTTACTCCTTTCCTGCTCATTCATCATCACTTCCTTGCGTGGCTTCTTCTGCGTTATCAGATGCTTGCTCAGGCAATTCGTTTCTTGGCGCAGGGGGTATGAATTCTCCTTTTGTATAGACTTTCCTCTGCTCCCCTTTCTTTTCCCTCGTCACGATAACTATTTCCGGCCTGTTCTGCTCGAGCTCGAACCTGTACCTCACGTCCTTGACCTTGACTTCAATCTCGTTGTCAGAGTTTGAGAATTGCGCAACGCACCTGCTGACATCTACATCGCCTGTGTTCACGTTCCCTATTGCGACATCAAGCCCGGCTATTATGATGCTCGTGTCAATCTCCTCAAAGCATCCATCAAGTGTCTGCTGAATCGAATTGATGGAAACCTCTTCATCCAGGAAATTTCCTACATACAATCCATCATTGTACGAGAACAAGTATATCAAGCTGAATTCAGGGTTCTTCGTCTTAGCGTACGAGCTGAATATGCTGCTGAAGGACGCAAACGAGTTCACTACCTTTTCCGTGTCCTGGCCTATCAATGAATTGACGAACTTCGCGCTCTCGATCTCGTAGTTGCTGCTTATCTCCTCGAAGTCATCCTCTATTATGGTTTCTTTCACGATGTTGGTCTCGGCGAACAGGACATATATCAAGAAAGCTATTATCACAGCAGCAAGTATGTACACCTGTCCCTTCTTGTTCATCCAAGCACCTCTTTCTTCTATTAAATGCTTGAATCAATGTTTAAATAATTTGCTGATTGCCTGGAACACTTCTTCCACAGGGCCATCTCCGTTTACTTCCTTGACGATTCCTTTCTTCCTGTAGTAATCGACCATCGGCTCTGTCTCCTTATGGTAGATGTCCAGTCGTTTCTTTATCGCTTCAGGCTTGTCATCCTCTCTCGTGTATAGCTCTCCGCCGCACTTGTCGCATTTTCCTTCCACTTTGGGTATCAAAGCTTTCGTCCCGTGTATGTTCCCGCATTTCCTGCACTGCAATCTTCCTGACAGTCTTTCAAGTGTTATATTATCCGGTATTGTAATCAGTATGGCCATGTCAGGCCTGGCTATCTCGTCAAGTATCTTCGCCTGGTTCAGGTTTCTCGGATAG
>DATDVX010000122.1:0-3318 GCA_035289885.1 Candidatus Nanoarchaeia archaeon
AAACTGGAGGTCGTAAAAGATGACAAGCGTTCGTAATAATGTCTTTGAGGAGCTGAAAAAGGTCAAGGGGCTGGTCGTGCTGCACTTTCCGGAATTAGGCGTTCGGGAAATGTGCCCTTTATTGAGCAGGCTAGCGACGTATCATTACGGCAAGAAGAAAGCCATGATCTTCGGAAAGGAACGAGAATTGTATAATGCCTTGATTGAGAATTCTTACAATCCGTTCACTGTCTATCGCTGGGCTTTACTGGAACGGGTTCCTGATGAGATAAAGTTTCAGCTCAGGAACCATTACTTAAGCCAGAAAAGGGCTGTCAAGCTGTTCTTTGAAAAAAGGCACGAAACAGAGACAAGCCTTCAGATCACCATAAAACAGCTCGGCTTGAAGCTGATCCAGGAGATGTGAAGAACATGGTCAATGTAAGACAAATGAAAGAACGAGGTAGGAAACTGCCTAACGTGCTGAACAAGAAGCAATTGTTACAGCTGTTTACCGTGATTAAGGAGACAGACATCTTCATCGCCTGCTTACTGGCGCTTTGCTGTGGGCTACGGATCAGCGAGGTTTGCAGTTTGAAGAAATTAGACGTAGACTTTGAGAATGAACGTATCAAGGTCATTCAGGGCAAAGGAAGCAAGGACAGGTATGTCATGCTTCCTGAGAAGCTCAAGCCGATACTAGAAAAATGGTACAGGGTGAATGAGACTGAGTATGTCGTTCCTGCCGTGTATAAAGGAGAGATGTCAGAAGCGCAATTGTCTATCAAATTCAGGAAGTATTTGCGAGATGCTGGATTATTGATTGATGCTGAAAAGACAGTGACAGGACAGCAACGGCACGCCTACAGCTTCCACACATTACGGCACACGTTCGCTACCTTTCTCTTGGAGAAAGGCGTAGACCTGTACTATGTGCAAAGAGCGCTCGGTCATTCTGACATCCACACCACACAGATATACGCCCACATCAGCAATACAGACCTACAGAACAAGATTAACACTGCCTTTGGCAGCAAAAAGAAAGAAAGCGCACATACAGTGAACGATCCAGTGCAATTATTGCAGCTGAAGTACGCCAATGGAGATATCACGCTGGAAGAATATAATGAGAGGATGGGGGTATTGGGGCGCGTCTTATAATAATTGTTGCTTGAATTCTTTCCAGGACATAATTCGTTTCTTCTCGCTTTCCGGCAAAGCGCAGATAGTGACGTGATTGTTGAAGAATTCAAGGAATTCATTTCTGGTAAATCTGATCTCTATGTTGCTCGCGGCCAGTTGTTGAAACTTCATTCGGCATTCTTGTCTTTGAGCCTTATTATAATAACATTTTCTTGCGCAGTTTGTCTTTCGATACCAATCAAGAAGGTAAGTTATGCTTTTCTTTTTGTGCTTTTCTCTGATGCTTGCGAGGACGCAAGCGATCTCATCAAAGGTTATTGAGTTATCAGTTAGTCTGTCTTTGATGTCTTTCAGCTTGTCATCGGAAGATTTTATGCTTGCGAGGATTGCGGTGATCTTTTGGGTTGGAATGACTGATTTTAGCGCGACCTTATGGTTCTCGATGAGTCGTGCTATGTGCGCCCATACTGTCCCTTTCTTGATATCTCTTAACTCGGCTATCTGTTTTATGGTCTTTCCTTTCTTCAATAGATATAATGTCTTTTGTTGACTGAACTCTATTTTACTCGCTTCTATCTTGTGGTTGAAGTTCTCATGCTTCTTGACTGAAATGATTGCCATTTCTTGCCTGATAGGGAATGAGTAGTTGAATTTGGAAGTGAGGCTCTTTCTGTACTTGTATGTGTTTGCGTGAGAGGCGTAAGCTAGCCATCCTTCCAGTTTCTCAATGACTTTCTCACGTTCAATATTTCCTTCTGCGTATTTCTCCTTAATCTCTTCCATATTCTTCTCGAATCTTCTCATGTTCTTGCGCGCTAATAGCTTGTGGTGATAGAATATCCGAAAGCCGAGGAATCCGACACCTTTCTCCAGCTTGAATATCTGCGACTTGTCAGGATGAAGCTTCAGGTCAAGCTTTTCTCTTAAGAAACAGCCTATTGTTGATTTATATTGTTCAAGCGCCTTTCTTGAAGTGTGGAGGATCACGAAGTCATCAACGTATCGGATGTAGTATCTTGCTCTTAGCTTGTGCTTGATGTATTGGTCAAGCTCGTTGAGGTAGACATTGGCGAAGAACTGGCTGGTCAGGTTTCCTAAAGGCATCCCCTTATTTTTGTCCTTGCTTCTGTAATTTGTGATGATTCGTTCAATGAGCCACATCACCCTATCATCTTTGATTCTCTTGCGGAGAAGGTCTAGGAGGGTTGCGCGGTTCACTGTGCCGAAATAGTCTTTGATGTCCGCTTTCAGGACAGAGCACCTGAGAATGTTGTTCTTGGATACTTTTCTCTTGAACTCGTCAAATCTCTTGATCGCGTTCAGAGTCCCTTTCCCTATCCTGTTCGCGTAAGAGTCATGGATGAATCTCTTGTCAAATGCTGGCTCGATGAGGTTGCATATGGCGTGATGGACTACCCTGTCTCTGAATGCTGACTTGCTTATCTTCCGAGTTTTTGGATCCCTGAGGATGAAGGTCTTGAGCGGCTGAGGATGGTATGACTGCATCAGCAATTCAGTCCGTAATCTCGTGAGGTTCTCTTTGAGCTTTTCTTCAAATTCTCTCACATACTGCTTTTGTGTCTTGCCATTCTTTGCTTTGTTGTATGCTGCTTCAAGGTTCTCGTAAGAACATAGCTTCTTATAGATATCTTCAAGAGTGCCATTGTCTGCCATAGGAACCTACTGAATACTCGTCGGTTTCCCGTTTAAATAACAGAGTACTGATTTATGGGAAAAGGTCACTCATCAGTAGTAAATAAACCGAAACCTTTATATACTAGTTATATCATTACATGGTAAAGACATACTTGGTGTATGTCAAACGTATGGTGGCAACACATGACTGAATTCACTCTGACAAAGCAGATCAGCAAGCAGGGAACGCAAAGCATAATCATAATCCCTGCATTTCTAAAGGAAAGGCTCAAGCCAAGAATGCTGGTCGAGATAAAGATAAGAATCCTTGAAGGAGGAGACCAGAATGGCAACTGAACAACCTGACCGGAAAGATGCTCAGAGAGAATTGCGCAAAGCGTTCATTACTACCTTGTATGACACTCTTGAGGGGGTTGTCTCACCAACGCCTTACTTGGAAATCTCTGAAGGCAATAATATTGATGTCAGATTTCTCGATGGTAAAGCAAGATTGCCAACGCCAAACACTACTGAAGTGAATATATTAGACATAGATATCGC
>DATDVX010000123.1:0-6778 GCA_035289885.1 Candidatus Nanoarchaeia archaeon
ACAGACTGAGAAAGCGTGTAGCTGTAGTAAGCCAGCAGAGCGAGATATTCAACAGGACAATAAGGGAAAACATAGCTTACGGAAATCCAAACGCCACAAAAAATGAGGTCCTTGAAGCGGCAAAGAAGGCGAACGCGCACGAGTACATAATGAAGTTCAAAGACAAATATGAAACATTAGTCGGCGAGAAAGGAGTTAGATTGAGCGGCGGGCAGCAGCAGAGGCTGAGCATAGCAAGGGCTTTATTGACGAAGCCAGAGATTTTGATATTCGATGAGGCAACGAGCTCTTTGGACAGCGAGTCAGAAATAAAGATCCAGAAGGCCTTGTTCGCGAACAGGGGAAAATCAACGATGATAATCATAGCCCACAGATTAAGCACCATTGAGAGCGCAGACATAGTCGTGGTGATGGACAAGGGAAGGATAGCTGAAATCGGGACACACAAAGAATTATTGAACAAGAAAGATGGATTATACAGGAAGATGAGGAAGCTTCAGAGGCTTGGCGAGTTGAGAGCGTAATTATTATACTCTCGTAAATTTTTTTACTTTTCCGTCAGCAAGGCCGATGTGGGCTTTCTTCGTCGCTTCGTCAGTCCTTACAAGTAATGGCGTCGGCGAATAAGATAATTTAGGGTCTATTGTGCCTCTCAGCAAAAGTGAACGAAGATCTCTCAGTTTACTTCTATCGTTAAAGCTGCCTGCTACAGCAACCCTGCCCTCACGCAAGAACTGCTCGACATGCGGGGCGAATTCACGAATAAAATCCGTTTCCAAGTCTATTATGACTGACGGATTCATGACATACTGAAGTAAGTTTGGAGAAAGATCGTCCCTCGTTAGATTATGATGCACAGTCACAAGGCAATAATCCTCGTGAGCCGCATCAAACCTTATCAGCCTTTCGAGTTCCTCTTTTCTATTTCCATCTATAACCTCGCTTATCGAATAACTTAAGTAAGGAACACATAAGATTCCGCTAGTGAGCATCTCATCCGTGCCGACCACCTCAACTGCGTCAAATATGCTGTCAATTGTGTCTGGAACCACGACTTTCCTGCTCTTTCTGACAGGAGTCGTCTGGACTACATACAACCCTTCCCTATTCTGCAAGAACTCTATCTCCCAGCCTTTCCCTTCGATTGGAGGCAGCGAACCAACTAATTTCCTTAGTCTTTGGGCAATAACAGGATCATCACTTGTCGTAGGTTCTGACAGCAAGCCCCCT
Source organism: Candidatus Nanoarchaeia archaeon (assembly GCA_035289885.1). Taxonomy (GTDB): domain Archaea; phylum Nanobdellota; class Nanobdellia; order SCGC-AAA011-G17; family DATDVX01; genus DATDVX01. The sequence continues at coordinate 1,231 of DATDVX010000123.1, forward strand.
TTCTGGTCAACCCAGTATTTCCTGTAAGGCTCTAATTGCATGGCGTCAACGTCATTCTGAGGACTGGTAAACGTGAGCAATGCCAGCTCACCTATGTCGCTGAAGCAGCCAGAGTAATCTGCATCAAATAAGCAATCCGGTGAATTGCTTACTGGCGGCTGGATAAGAAGGCCCATTCCTTTTTCTGGCAGTCCAAATTGACTTCTCCTGATCTTAGCAGTGCAGTGATTGTAGGACTTTAAAACTCTTCTGATAAAAAACTCCGAGGTGTCTGGGCCTCTGTCTTCGTGCCACAAGTAATCAGAATGATATTGCCCGGAAAAACGCCTTCGCAAATCCTCGTCAGGAGCATCTGATCTTACTAACATTCTTTTCCACCCAGAGAAGTATCTGTCAATCTGCTCCATGACAAACTCTTCCGGATGCGATGCTGCTTTCAGGTATTCCCACGGTATCGTCAATGACCTTGGAATCTTCAAACCTTCTCCAAGAATTACAGACCTATTTTCTAATAGGTTCCTTGACTTGTTCCCGATTGTTCCGCTAGTCGGAAGCACCCAATCGTCTTTCTCCACAAACCCGGTTTCCATAGCCATCTCGCTCTCAGCATCGTATATAACGCTTTCTATTTTGATACTCTTAATGAGTAGCTATATTTTACTGATTCCGGTGAATAAGCCTTATATATTCCTGCAATAATGGAATTCACATGCCTAGGTTTAGATATTTCAAGAATCCTGACGCAAGAGCGCTGCATGAAAGGGCTCTCAACGAAGACAGGGAATTAGACGCTGCACTCTGGATGGAACAGCATGCGCCAAGCCTCTGTTTCTATTCTATAGCTGATCCGCAGGGTGTGCGCGCGGTTGAAGACAGGATAAGGCATCTTGACGAGCAGGCAAACCAGCAAGAAGCAGCCTACAGAAAAAATGACCTTAAGCGAAGGCATCCGATAATCGGCGGCCTTCTTGGAAGAATACTCTACGGATGACTGAAAACAATGGCACTTGAAGCGACAGTTGAAGCAAAGCATCCACTTCCGCACAAGCTAGCTGAAAATTCCAGATTCGGGAAGCCATGGATCGGAAACAGGATAGACGGATTTTTTTTCCCTAACAAGACTGATGTCGCGCTTGCAATAGCATTATACTCCTCGAATGATTCAAGTTCGTTTAAGAGAATATCCCGCGAGATGCTCGATTTCTGGAAGAGAGACCATTTCACTGTCAGGACTACTGCAAGAACATTGGACTATGCGATAAGACATACTGATGATCCTTCTGTGCGACGCACGATGCTTTTCTTGCTATCCGGACTCGGTTCGGGGCCAGTTGATTCTAGCATGGAGTTTTATTGTGATATTGGCGAGCCTGGAGAGAAAAGCAAGCTGCATAAGCTTAGAGCAATAGCAGAAGAAGAGAAAGAGAAATATGGCGGCTATCTGCTGAAGCTGCGCGATAAGGAGTTTGCGCATGATACGCGATTCTTCCCAAGAGCGCATGAAGCAATTTTCCAATACATGTGGACCAGAAAGGGCGAAGATGGAAAAAGCGAGCCTCTTTGGTACCGAGGGTTGTCCTTTGGATCGTGGTGGGATACAAGATGTCCAGGAGGCAATACCTGCGCTTTCAGAGTGAACATCCCAATAACATTACAGGACGGGAATTACTTCCAGGTTGGTCTTGACCAGATTGCAGAACTTCTCTCAGCAGCAAAGCTTCCAAGAAAAAGAGTGAAGAGATCGCTGCTAAGCACAATAGACCGCTGGTGGGAAAGTTTGAATGGAAATAAACGATATGACATCCCCATAAGAACAGGTCCTTTCCAGAGGAAGAGAAGAGGAAGAGTAGAAATACTGATAGGTCCGAAGATAGATTACTTGCCGATATGGGAAAGAGAGAAGTATGTAAACAACAGGTGGGACCAGAACAAGAACAACGGATGGATTGTAGGTTATATGCCGCCGGAATTGCGCACTCGCGATGGTCCTTTGCCACAGGGAATGCCAGTTGTGCATGATCCTAATCCTCAATTAGCTATTTCAGTCTATGTACCTGCAAAATACGGCTTCAGATCGCAGCTTAGCGTAGGGCAATTCAGTACACTTCATGGTGATGCCAGTAGGATAAGCGATGCCCTTGAGGCAAAAATCGAGGCAATGCAGAAATAAGCAACCTAATAGTCCTTACTTTATAAATGGGATAACTTCTGGTCGGTGGCAGAGACGCACCGAAACCTTTATATACCTCTAATTTTGAATTTTCCCTCAATGCCTCAATATTCCTCATAGTGAGTCCCTAAAATGCAGCCAAAAACGCCTCAAATTTAGTTTTTAGCTAATTTTACACCTACTAGAAGGAAGATTGTTGCCCTAATAGTCTAGTGGTTAGGATACAGCCCTGTCAAGGGCATAAAGGCAAAGAGCACTTGTCCAAAGAAAGGCTGTGGCGCGGGTTCAATTCCCGCTTAGGGCGTTTGGACCGGTAGCTCAGCCTGGCTAGAGCACTTGACTTTTAATCAAGGGGTCGTGGGTTCAAATCCCATCCGGTCCGTCTTGACCAAGAGGAAAAATGAGCGAGAAGCAAATAGACACGACAGGCCACATCTTCGTGCCGAAACACGTGAAGATGACAGAAGAGGATGCAAAAGTAGTTCTTGAGTCACTAAATATTTCCAAAAAACAGATGCCTAAAATCTCGAAAAAAGACCCTGCAATAATCCACATGGACCTGCAGACAGGCGATGTCCTGAAGATCGAAAGGAAGAGCCCGTCGGCCGGCATGACAACATTCTACAGGGTGGTTATTTAACATGGCTTCTTCAAACAGGTTCCTGATCGAGAAGTACTTCGAGGATAATTCTTTCATCGAATCCAACATCAGATCATTCGATAACTTCATAGCGAAAGGGATGCAGAATGTGATAAACGAGGTCGGAGATATCGTTCCAACCATAATCCCGAATGAGATAGAGGATTTCAGGATAAAACTTGACAAGGTATGGGTAACGAAGCCTGTGCTTGTAGAAGCTGACGGAAGCACAAGAGACATTTATCCTATAGAAGCGAGATTAAGATCAATAACATATTCAGCTCCATTACATCTTGAAGTTTCAGCGCACATCGATGGAGTGCAGAGGGAGAACTTCACAACGCAAGTTGGAAAGATTCCTATAATGCTGAAGTCAAAGTTCTGCCACCTGCACGGATTGAAGAAGGATGAGCTGATTGCAAAGTCAGAAGACCCTGATGACCCTGGCGGCTATTTCATCTTAAATGGAAATGAGAGAGTCCTGATAACTGTAGAGGACCTGGCATCGAACAGGCTTTTCGTCGAGGAGATGAAGACAGGGCCAGCGAAGTTCACAGGCAGGATATTCTCAGAAAGGGGAAGCTACAGGATACCTCATCAACTGGAGCAGATGAAGGACGGAATAATCAACCTGTCATTCACGAGATTCAAGCGAATACCTATAATCCCTGTAATAAAAGCCCTTGGAATGGTGAAGGACTCTGAAATAATGAATTTCATATCAGACGAGAGGCAATATGACGACGTGCTGATAAACCTGTATGATGCAGTCGAGCTGAAGACAGAGGAAGACGCGCTGGAATACGTCGCGAAGAAGATAGGAATAGTGCAGCCAAGGGAAGTCAAGATAGAGAAGGCAAGGGAGAACCTTGACAAATACTTACTGCCACACTTGGGAACAACGCCAAAAGAGAGGATAATCAAGGCGCATAACTTATGCAAATTAATCAAGAGATTCCTGTTGATTTCAAAAGATGATTTGAAGAGCCAGGACAAGGACCACTACAACAATAAGCGATTGAAGCTGAGCGGTGATCTGCTGAGCGACCTGTTCAGGGTTAACCTGAGAGCATTGGTGAATGACATACTGTACAACTTCCAGAGGCTAGTGAAAAGAGGAAAGTTCAACTCTGTCAAGATCATAATCCGGGATAAACTGCTGACATCAAGGATAAAGAGCGCGATGGCGACAGGAGCGTGGGTAGGAGGAAGGAAAGGTGTTTCGCAGAACATAGACAGGACCAACTTCCAGGCAACAATGTCGCACCTGCAGAGAGTAGTCTCATTGTTGAGCTCAACACAGGAGAACTTCGAGGCAAGAGCATTGCACTCCACGCATTGGGGAAGGCTTTGCCCAATAGAAACGCCTGAAGGAACATCAATCGGTTTGAGGAAGAACCTGGCGATGCTAGCGCAGATAACACAAGAGGACATTTCAGAGGAAAAAATCAGGAAAGTGCTTGAGGGAGCTGGATTGAAGAATGGCTGATGTATATGTAGACGAGAAGTACATCGGAAGCGTAGCTGATCCTAGAGACTTCGTCATGAAGCTGAGGGATGAGAGGAGAAATTCCAGACTGCCATCAGGATTGAACGTGTTCTTCGACGAGAAGCTGAATGAAGTGCACCTTGAGCTTTCGAAAGGAAGGACAAGAAGGCCATTGATAGTCATAGAAAACGGAGCGAGCAAGCTGACGAAAGACGTCAAGGACAAAGTATTGAAAGGCGAGCTTGGCTGGAAGGACCTTGTCGCCAGGGGAGTAATAGAATACCTTGACGCTGCTGAAGAAGAGAACGCTTATATCGCATTGAGAGAGGAAGAGATGACAAATGATCACACTCACATCGAGATAAGCCCGAATGTAATACTTGGTTTGACGACATCTGTCGTGCCATACGCGAACTTCGGGCAATCATCCAGGCTCAACAGGGGATCAAAGACGCAGAAGCAATCGCTTGGATTCTACGCTGCAAACTTCCTATTGAGGATGGACACTGATGTTTCAATCCTGCAATACCCGCAGAGACCGATAGTCAAGACTGCCACTTACGACATCTCGAAGCAAGACCTGCATCCTGCCGGGCAGAACGTGACAATAGCGCTGATGAGCTACGAAGGCTACAACATGCAGGATTCACTTATACTCAACAAAGGATCAATACAAAGGGGATTGGCAAGGAGCTTCTATTTCAGGCCGTATTCTGTAGAGGAATTGAGGTACAGCGGAGGCTTGATTGATGAAGTTGGAATCCCTGACAAGGATGTCAAGGGATACAAGAGCGAGAAAGATTACAAGCACCTTGAAGACGATGGAATAGTTCATCCTGAAGCTGCATTGGCAAAGGATGATGTTGTCATCGGAAAGACAAGTCCGCCAAGATTCTTGGGAGAGATGGAAGAGTTCAGCATAGCAGCTAATACTAGAAGGGAAAGCTCAGTCTCAGTGAAGCACGGCGAGCATGGAATAGTTGACATGGTTGTGGTCACGGAGAATGAGGAAGGAAACAAGCTTGTCAATGTAAGGACAAGAGACCAGAGGATACCTGAAGTTGGAGACAAGTTCGCTTCAAGGCATGGACAGAAAGGAGTCATCGGAATGGTAGTGCCGCATGCAGACATGCCATTCACATCAAAAGGAATAATACCAGATATCATATTCTCACCGCACTCAGTGCCATCAAGGATGACAATATCGCACCTGATAGAGGTCATCGGCGGAAAAGCAGGGGCCTTGACT
>DATDVX010000124.1:0-2180 GCA_035289885.1 Candidatus Nanoarchaeia archaeon
AGTTCCCGTTTCTATAATCACTCCAGGCAACGTGGACATTCCCATTAGGGTCTGTGGAACTGGAGGGATCAAATGACTCTGCAGGGTCAAAGGTGAGCCTCCTATCGGTTATCCATCCCAGTAGATCTGCAGAAACAATGCCTGAACTCAAAAAAACCGCCAAAAATGCCAATGGCACAATTAAAAACTTATTGTCCATACTCCCTAACAATTTCTCTAGCTTTAAAAACCTGTCTACTAATCAGCGTATGTGTAGGACACAGACATATGACACCAGTTAGATCATAATCATTTGAGCATATATTTCTTGTGCCGCTTCCATCCGAAGTACACTTGGTTGGGTGTCAAGCCATTGAGGCTTCGATGAGGCCGGTCGCAATTGTAGCGCCAGCGGAAGTGCTCCAGATCATTGCGACAGTACGGCAATTCATAGACGATCGTATACTGCAATCTGCTGACCTTGCCAACAGTCGTGGGCTTATGGATCCCTGACCTGATGTGCCTGATGCTCTGTCCTTCGCACCACCGATCAAACTCATTGTCTCCTTTGCCATTCCTGCCGAACTCTGTTCCGTTGTCAGTCAATATCTCACGGGGCTTTCCGCGCATGGCAATCGCTTCCTCAAGGAGCTTGATGACGTTCCCTGTCGTCATATCGGTCATAACACCCAAGGCAATGCAGTACCGAGAACAATCATCTTCGATGGGCAGCAACCATGCGCCGTTGTGCTGTGTTCCATCAAGCTGCCACATGCTGTTCGGCGTGTCTCTTTCAAAGCGGATCCATTTCAGCCTGATGCCTTGCATCTTGTTGCCTCGCGATAGACCAAAGCCCTTAATCACCTGCTTAATCAAGGATATGGACATAGATATTCCTTTCTCTTTGAGCTGATAGGCGCTATAGCCTGTAATCTGCCGCAAGCGCAGTATATCCTCCAGGTCTTCGGCTGTGTACTTGTAGTGAATCAAATGCGGTCTTTGCGGAATATCACGTAGATTCCAATCACCCTGATTGAAGCGCTTCCACCATCGCTTGAGCGTAGAAATGCTTGCCGTAAAGTCATGCCTTTCGAAGAGTTCCTTCCGGCATGCAGCATAGGAATAACCATCAAGCTTGAGTTTAAGGAACTCACGCCTCGCAATATCTTTCTTCATGGACACCACCTCTCGTTTCATATGCATGCTCAGATTGTTATATTCTAGGTGGTATCAAATGTCTCTAGCCTACACACACTAATCAGCGTAGCTGGCGGGTAGTTACAATCAACAGAAGTAAAGAGTCATGATCTATCAACTAACCTTCACGTCAACCTTAAAGAACTTCTTCACTATCAGGTTTACCTCGTTGATATTGCTCCGCTCTCGTCCAACAAGCAAGCCCTTTGTCTGGGTGTCTTTTGGCTTAATAATCACAGAATCATTCTCTTTTGTAATCGCAACGTCCTTGACAGGATCAATGACGTTCTTAACGAACTCAATAACATCATTGTTGAACTCAATAATCCGTATTCTTCTCCTCATCAGCGTTGAAACTCTTCTGACAGTATTCCCCATCTTTCCAATAGCCTTTCCCCCGTCGCCTTCCTCAACAACAAAAACAAGAACCTCTCGTCTGTCCAGGAAAGCGTCCTTCACCCTCGCCTTTGTAACGTTTTCAAAGACAGTAACAAGGCCGATGAGCTTCGTATCGTACTTCATCGCTAGTAGCTTATAACCGTGACAGGATATCCCTTTTTGCATATCAACGCCAGCTCATCGCTTGGCAGCTTAAGCTCAACAATTTCAACCTTGTTGAACTTGCTGTAATATCTTATGTCAGATTTCATCCTGTCCATGCAGTCAGAAGACAAAAATATCTTTTTGATCTTGTTCTTTTTCAGATCTCTTATGGTTTGTGACGATCCGTACACAACCTTTTCAGATTTCAAAACCCTTCTTAATTCAGCTAGACTCATTCTTTCTTGGCCTTTGCAGGCTCCTCCTTCTTGACCTTAGTAACCAGGTCCGGTAGTCCCGTCCCGACAGGAACCGGCTGGTTGAGCATTACATTTTCGATAACAGAGTTTAGTTCATCTTCTTCGCCGACTAAGGATGCATTGATGATGTGTTTTAAAGGAGTCTCAAAGCTTGCTCTTGCAAGGACAGACTTTTTCTCCCCTGTTATCCCTGATCTTGTTATC
>DATDVX010000125.1:0-5893 GCA_035289885.1 Candidatus Nanoarchaeia archaeon
GACCCACTGGAATTCCAGGTAAGTGACTTCATCTTCCTCGTCGACAATACCTATCAGTAATTTTTTCTTTGTGCTGTGGCTCACGCGGTTTTTGGCGCTTAGGTCATACCAAGTGAAAGCAGATCCTTCATGCACTGGGAATAGTATCCATTTTGCATGGTCCTCGCCAGGCTTCACGCCCCTGTCATACACTCTGAATTCGGCTCCGTATTTCAATGCAGTCTTGACTATGTATCCTCTTGTCCTCATGTCGCGGAAGACGCAGTACCTGACCCAGAAAGTCGGTTCAGCCTTGTTAATTTTCTTCAGGAAACTATCGAAGCTCATGCTCTTTCCGTTGGACTTGATCTTCATCTTGCCTTTCTCAAGCAGGTACATCGCCTCGACAAGGGAATATGCTACATTCCCGTTCTTCATCTCGCCGAACAATGATTGCGAATAGAGATCTTTAGCAGTCACGCTAGAAGAGACTACTTTCTCCCCTGATAACTCCCCCATAATCAGTTCTTCAGCCATCGTGGGTAGTCTAGAACCCAAAACTATTTAAAAAACTTTCCCATGAGGTAGCTGATGGAAATACACATCTTGGGCACGTCATCGATGCGTCCTACGAAGGAGCGGGGCCATAGTGCTAACCTCTTCATCCACAATGGGAAGCACATCCTGATAGACTGCGGTGAAAACACTCAAAGGCAGTTGAGGATAGCCAACATCCCTGTCACCAAGGTAAGCACGATTCTCATAACACATTTCCACGGCGACCATGTACTTGGTCTTCCAGGTCTTCTCCAGTCAATGAGGGTTGACATGTATCACGGGACTCTGCACATCTACGGCCCTCGGGGCTCGAAGAATTTCATAAGAAACATTTTCCATGCATTCGTTATGAAGGGAGATGCATTCGGCATTGAAGTGCACGAAATAGTTAAGGATGGACTGATTTACAAGGATGATGAGCTGTCAATATTTTCCAAGAGAGTAGCCCATACTGCCCCTTGCCTCGCTTATTCGATAGTCGAGAACGACAGGAGAAGGATTGATGTCAAGAAAGCCCAGGCTCTCAATATCCCTCAAGGCCCGTTGCTCGGGAAATTGCAGAAAGGCTCGTCTATAAAGCTGGAAGGCAAGACCATAAAGCCGGATGCGGTTTCTTATGTTGTGAAAGGCAGGAAGTTCACGATACTAACGGATTTGTCATATGACAAGTCCCTGAAGAGCTTCGCAAAGGGTTCTGACGTGCTTGTCTGCGAGGCCACTTACTTGAAGGATCTGGAGCACCTGGCGAAAGAGCGCCATCACCTGACAGCTGAGCAGGCTGCTAAGATAGCAAAGGAGTCAAAAGTCAAGAGGCTGGTTCTTACCCATTTCAGCCAGCGCTACAGGACTGCAGACGACCATCTGAAGGAAGCGAAAAAGATTTTCCATGACGTTGAAACTGCGAATGATTTCACTAGGGTCGATATGTGAGCGGAAAAGCCACTGAAGGATTAGTAAAAAGCTATTTAAACATTCTAAGATTCAGTATTTAGATGGAATGGTTCACCCTTGCATTGCTGTCAGCGGTTTTCTTCGGCGTTGCATCTGTCCTAAGTAAGAAGGTCCTGATTAAAGAGCATGCGTCTGAGTTCGCTACCGCGACAATGCTTCTTCTCGCGGTTTTCCTCATACCTTTCCTTGGCAAGGTGGAATTCTCGTCCATACCTCCGAGGATATGGCTGATGATGATTGAGAAGGCGTTGATAATTTCCGTTGCCACTATACTCGCATGCAAGGCCACTCGGCACATGGAGATTTCTTCAGTAGAGCCGTTGAGGAATTTGTCCATAGTCTTCGTGGCTTTGCTGGCGTTCGTTTTCCTTTCAGAAGACATAAGCCTGCAGCATGGCGCCGGAATGGTTCTTGTCCTGATAGGCGCTTACACTCTCGAAACGCACACCACGCCAATCAAGCACGCTACCCTCAACAACAAGTTCATAATGTATTTCATAGCAGCTGTCGTCCTAGTTTCATTGGCGGTTATACTTGACAGGGTCATGCTGAGAACAGTGTCCACCTGGACGATACTGCTTATCCCCAACTTCCTGATAGCGGTAATGCTTCTCATTTACCAAGTGGTGGCTTTCAAGGGCTTCAAGGATGTGATCCACGCGTTCAATCTCGGAGGCTTGGCCATATTCTTCGTCGTGCTGATGAAGATTGGCGCGGAGATAACTTACCTATCTGCGGTCGCGATACCTCTGGCGGCAGTCTCATTGATAATAGCTGTGAAAAGAAGCGGTGTACTTATTTCAACGATGCTCGGCGGAGAGATGTTTCATGATCATCACTTGCTGCACAAGACTCTTGCATGCATACTGATGATATTCGGAGTCTATCTGGTTATTTTCTAGGTTACTCTTTAAGCTTCTTCTTGACTTTGTCTTTCAATTTCAGCTTGGTTAGAAGTTCCTTGTACCTGTTCCTGATTGTGACCTCAGTCACTCCGGCGATGTCAGCTACTTCTCTCTGGGTTCTCTTCTCATTGTTCACCAAAGCCGCGACATATAAGCTTGCAGCAGCAATCCCTGTAGGTCCTCTTCCTGAAGTCAGTTCAGAATTTTCAGCTTGCTCCAGTATTTCTACCGCCTTGCTCTGCGAGTCAGCGCTGAGTTTCAATGCGCTCGCGAACCTTGGTATGTAATCTATCGGTGAGCTTGGCAATATCCTTATTCCTAATTCTCTTGTTACAAATCTGTAAGTCCTCCCAATCTCTTTCTTGTCTATTCCTGAAGCTTCTGATATCTCGTCCAATGTCCTTGGCACTTCATGCCTTCTGCACGCGGCATACAACGCGCCAGCAACAACGCTTTCCATTGATCTTCCCCTTACTAATCCTCTTTGGACAGCCATGGTGTATATCCTTGCTGATTCTTCCTCTACAGATTTGGGCAGTTTCAAGTATGAAGAGACTCTTTTCAGTTCAGCCAAGGCTAGTTTTAAATTTCTTTCAATAGCGGTTGATATTCTGTACTGCCATTTTCTCAATCTGAAGAATTTGTTTTTCCCTTTGCCTTTCAGCTGGAAGATGTCCCCTTTCTGTCCGACATCAGTCCCCAAGCCCTGGTCATGCTTCGTGAATGTTAATGGAGCACCAGTTCTCCTTCTCTTGTCAGCCTGGTCAGAATCGAATTCCCTCCATTCCTGCGTGAAGTCTATCATCCTGTCTTCGACTACTAGGCCGCAGGATCTGCAGCTTACTTCTCCTCTTTCTCTGTCAATATTCAGCTTAGAACTTCCGCATTCTGGGCATTGTTTTATGTGGGTTGGCATGGTTTAAAGGCCCTCCTGAAAAATATAATTCCAATAACAATAATCTTTATAAATAGAGAACACAGGTAGTATATAAGGCTTTCGGTCAGTCAGTTTTCGGCTATAAACAGATTTTAAGCGGTTTTTAAGCCAAATTAAGTTGTTTTGAAGAAATTTGAAAAGGACTTCTATTCAATCAGGACAGCATTCAAAGTGCCTTCCTGCCCTGGCCTGGAGGTAACTCTTGCTTTACCTATAGGGGTCTTTAATACAGCCCCTTTGGTTATGATGCTTCTCCTTATGAAATGCCTGTTTGCAGGATTGTCGACTATGGTCTCAATCTTGACTATCTGGTATTTCTTGGTTTTTGGATTGTAGACATTTGCTGTCTCAGCGCTCAATAGCATGCTCTGCATGTTGTTGCCTCTTATCCTCATTGTCTTGAGTATGTGCTTGCCGAGCTTTGTGTGTACAGGCATTCTTCCAAGGTTCTGCTTCTTCTTGGAGAACGCGTTCTTGTACCTTCCGCCTGAAGGCTTTCTCCTTGATCTTGCCTGCGATATTGCCATGGCTTCTTTTTTCTGATTGCCTATTTAAAAAGCTTGCCATTCCGGAGAAACAGTAAGTTTTAAAAAGGCCTTGTAGTTAACTAAGTCTCGAGGTTTAAGACAAATGGAAATTGAGAACAGGCCTTTGGATGCTTTGAACGCTTCAAGGAACAAGCGTGTCATCGTTGAGCTGAAGAATAACAAGCAGTTCATCGGAAATCTGAAAGCTTTCGACATACACATCAACACGGTTCTTGAGGACGCAGAAGAATATGAGAATGGCCAGCTGAAGAGGAAGGTCGGGAAGGTTTTCCTTCGAGGCGACGCGATTGTTCTGATATCTGCTCAATAAGGGGTTTTTCTGTACCATGACAAAAGGAACGCCATCGATGGGTTTGAAGCGCAATAAAGGGCGCTTGCACATAAGATGCCGGAGATGCGGCAACCCCTCTTACCACAAGATCAAGAAAGTATGTTCCAAGTGCGGCTACGGCAAGTCCGCAAGGCTCAGAAAATATACATGGAACAAGAAGACGAACTTCAAGTACCGAGTCAAATAGGCTCTATATTGATCCAGAATGGATGAAGTGATTATTCTTCAGGGATTTACCTCCTTTCACTTTGGCTTCTATCCTGCATACCTTGTCTCCTAACCCACCGCTGCATTTTGTCTCCTTCACTTCGATTATTGTCTCTCCAAGCCTTTTCAACGCTGCCTCGACGATTGCAGCTTCGAAATTGCATATCGGCTCTCCCACTATAGGATTTATTCCTGAGCATGTGAAGCATTCAGTGAATTCCAGAGCATAAGTGTTCTTGTTTTTCTCCATAGGCTTGCAGACGCCTATCTTTGCCCGGTTGATCGCATTCGATATGTCTTCGTGCTTTTCAATCTTAAGAAGATACCCGAATTCCAATCCAATTTTCCTGTCAAGCTCAACTGCATCCTCGCCCATCGCCCTCGGCATTGCCACGAGCCTAAGCAGTCTCCAAAGCGACAGCGGAATAGTCTTCCCTAGCGTCGGCCTATCGATTCTCAAGGCCTGATTCACACTAATTGCCTTCATTACAACATCCCCCCACTTAACTAGCATCCTTGCCTGTTAGAGCGCAGAAATTTGAAGTGAATTAATTAAGCTATGCTGTGGTGCTAGCCACGACATTTCAGCCTATTGAAAAAATAAAAGATAAGGCTTATAAGACGCTAGTAAAAGAATAAACAATGCGCAGGGGTACCGAAGTGGTCTAACGGGCTAGCTTCAGGGGCTAGTGGCTCAGTGCCTTCGCAGGTTCGAATCCTGTCCCCTGCATAATTTTGTTATAGCGTTGTAGATAGAGAAAATCTTTAATAAATAAGCAGAATACGAAGGTTTTTATTATAACTTTCCATCTGTCCTATTATGTATTATAGTATTTTAATCCAGATTATTTTGTTATTTATCCTTCCTATCTTATTGCTGCGATTTCATCTAATCAAGCCAAAGTATCGTTTTTTTGTTTTTATTATAGTATTTTTTGCAATTCTTACTATTGTGATATCTCAACAATGGTCTGCTTCAGATTTAGGATTGCGAGTAGATAATCTAAAATCAGCAATCATTCCCTACGGAGTATTTACTATTCTTGGTATCTTCGGAATTTTTTTCTATGCACATAGGCTTGACCGTAAAACTACAAAAGAATGGTGGGCTTATTGGCATTTTCAGTGGGGATTTCTTATCCTTGCTTTCCTTCAACAGTTTGTCTTTCAAGGCTTTTTGATACATCAATTGCAAGTTCTTAGTATTAACTCGGGATTTATAGTTATTATTGTTGGGTTCCTTTATTCATTTATGCATATAATTTTCGATTCTTTTAGGGCAGGTATTCCATTACTTATTGTCGCCGGGATAGCCTTTTCTTCACTCTATCTCTTATACCCAAATCTCATAATAGCAACGTTAAGTCATGCATTGCTAAACTTCTTTGCCGTATTATATGGATTCTTTTCTAAGACTAGATAAAAAATAACTTCAAAAGTATTAAAAAGAGGTTATTGGGATATAGGTTTTCATGCG
>DATDVX010000126.1:0-8639 GCA_035289885.1 Candidatus Nanoarchaeia archaeon
CTATCGATAGCAAGTTTTTTTCCGTCTTTGTCTTCAGGGAGGTTCTCAAAAAAAGATTGGTTTCTTTGCCACCAGAGCGAGAAAGGGTCATGAATTTCTAAGCCAGTACCATATCTACGTCCATCTCCTCTTAATGCGTAAACAGGTATACCTTCAGAAGCCAGAAGTTGCATTAACATCCTTATCTGGGTACTTTTACCGCATCTATGCAATCCATCAAATCCAATAACTTTTAGACCATCATGCATAATTCAATCTCACACATGCATTTTTGTTTTTCAATCGCAAAATCGCGGACTTATACACCCCGTACAATATTCTAACACTATTCTCATGTTTAGTAAAATCAGACAAATAATTGGATTTATTTTTTCCGCTCAAATAATCCAAAAATTCTATAGTAGCAAATCTTCGCGCATCTTCTTGATGCCCGCGCTGATATCCGCCCATTAGTGCTTTCTGCAAATCTGCAATAGATATCTTTTCATAATTTTTCCATTCAGGGAATAGCTTATCGTTCCTGAATACATGTATATCGAAGTGGTACTCTCCACCTGGTTCATAGTTCGGAATATCTGTTTTTGCAATTTCCTTGCCTTGGAATGATAGTATATGGATGCATTGGAAAGGACCTTGCTCAATAGTATAGGTCTCGTGCCGAACCCTTCCATTGCCCTTATACAAATCACGTCCTTCCGAAGAAAGATTTCCTCTCTGTGAGAATCCATTATGCACGAGATTGACGCTAGCCAAAGTCATAATCTTGCCTTTCTGTTTGAAACATAAATTCGTAAATGCATCAATCTCTCCGTAGTTTTTCATCATTTTATTGTATTCATAAAGTGTGTAGCGATTATGCTTCTCAAAATCTTTGAAGAAACGAGGGTAGTCCCTAAGCGTCAATTGTTTCAAAAAATCCAAAGGTCTCAAAAAGGTAGTGAAAATCTCGACCTTGTCTACCCTCTTATCACCACGGTTCGTAGCTTCAATTAGGTAATTGGCAATATCAAAGAAATGATAACCTGAATGTGAGCATTTGCCATACCCCTTATTGAAGGAATGATAGTCTATGTCAATTATCTCACTTGGTAACCTCCATTGCCCATCAGAATGAGAAATCTGAATTGACGTTATTGGGCAATTTGTTTTTTCAAAGACTTCCTGTAATAGATTTTTAACCTTGATGAACCCTTGATGAAATCTCCTTTGGGCTACGATGCTAAAAAGCAATTGGTTCTTTCTTTTTTCATATTCTCGCTTGAGAAGAGTATAGTCCTTGATAAGTTTCTTTGCTTCTTGCAATTCACTAGACATTCGCTTATGAGTAGTTATAGGTTTATCCATAAGGATAGACAATCCTTTTTTTAATGCCCACAGGGCATAATGCCTATGATATAACGGATCTGTAGCGATGATGACACCGCGGATATCATGCTTTAGAATGAGGCCATCTAATTGCTTTGCAAGGAATGATGGTAACTCCTTACTCTTCTCAGAAAATCTATTTGTAAATAGGGCTACTGCAGGTTTATGTACGCAATTGCCCAAATACTTCTCAATTGTTTCTTGGTTATCCTTAACGTCAACAACAGCCCGGAGGTTATAACACCCATGAAGTTCTTCTAAGAGGGGGTAATAGATCCTTCTAGCATGATACCCCAATCCAATAAGAAGTATATTTATCTGATTCATGGTATAGTAGTAAATCCCTCGTAAAGTGAACACCGACTAGTATATAAACTTAATCCAATTTTATTCGCAAGAGTGCCCGATAATGGTGAATAACATATTCGATATACATTCTGAAAAGTGCGGTCTACAAATTGGCATTAAGACAAAGACGGGAATGCGAGATGCATATGAACACGTTGTAAAGCCAATAATAAACGGACTTTCTGCAGGAAAGCAAGAATTGGTACAAATAAAGATTCCTAAGCTGCGGTACCGCGTAAATATGCGTTCAAATACAACAGATGTCCTTAATTTTGAAGAAATTTTTGTGAATGGAGATTACGATCATCATATCGATTTCACACCTCGTTTTATTATAGATGGTGGGGCAAATGTGGGATATGCTTCAGTCTTCTATGCGAACCTATATCCTACTGCAAGAATAATTGCAATCGAGCCTGAGAAGCATAACTATTCATTGCTAAGAAAAAATGTCAAACCTTATCCTCGTATAAAAACTATCTGTGCGGGAATATGGCCTAGGAGTGCTAAACTTCATATTACGAACAAAGGGGGGCCAGAGAATAAATGGGGCTTCATGGTTGAAGAAACTAAAAAAATTTCAGAAAAGTCTACGAAAGCAGTAACACTCGACGAGATTTTTTCTATGTCGGAGCAGCAAATTATAGACATCTTAAAACTCGATATTGAAGGGTCTGAAAAAGAAGTCTTCTCAGAGAATTATTCTGGTTGGTTAAGACGAGTCAAATTACTCATTATCGAACTACATGAAAAAATGAGAGCTGGTGCTACTGAATCTGTGCTTTCGGCAATAGCTAAATTTAATTTTAAAAAGATTTGTTTATCAAAAAAGTATGCTAAGAATATGATTATATTAGAAAACAATGATATTTGAGGTTATGTGAGTAAAGATAGAACTTGGAAATCTCTCAAAAGTAATTGCCCAATGGACTACGCCGGCATATAAAGGTTTCAGGAAGAGGAATTACATCTTCAAGATGAAGTACAGAGGAAGCATGAAGAAGCCAATGCTGAAAGAAGGCTCTTCTCTCGGTTATTTCACTGTTTTAGAGATGCTAGTCAAGAGAAACATACCATTCTCATTGAGGATCTTCTTGCTTCTGTATCCCCTGCTTTCATTCATCAAAAGATAAGTTTAAATCATCCTATCTTCTCCTCAATCAGATGCTAATCGGCGTTGACTTCGACGGCGTCATCGCTGAGGGAACCAACCAGAAGATATTGTGGGCAAAGGAAAACCTCGGGATTAATCTGGATCCGATGGAGACATCGAAAGATACCAGCCTCCCGAAATTCAACAAGATAAGATACACTGCTCCAGATGGTTCAGTTCTTACAGGCGAGGCAATATACGTCTACATGATGTCGCAGATAGCCGGCACTTCAAGGACTTTGGGTTATCAGCTGCTTCCGTATTGCAAGGAAGCCTTGAGCATATTGATGTCAGAAGGCCATAGGATATGCGTCGTCACTTCGCGTGGCAAGTACGGCACAGACAGCGGCTGGGGAAGGAAATTTTTACGCGTCAACAACATCCCCCATGACAATTACCACAGGATGAAGCAGGATGACAAGAAGGATTTTCTGTTGAAATATGGATTTGATGTCATGATAGACGATTCTTACAATAAGCTGGCTCCATTGTCCGGAACAGGGATTATCTCCTTGCTGTTCACCACTCCATGGAACGCTTCTGTTAAGATTGACAAGCCGGATATCATCCGTGTCAAGGATTGGAAAGACACGCTGAATGTCATAGAAGGGATTGCTGGAAAACGCGGAGAAATGAAAAAGAAAGTGGCTTGATTTATTTGTTTTTCGGAGGCTCGACTACTCTTGTTTCCGGCGGGTTTGGCGGCGCTATCGGAGTGGAAACAACTTCGTTTACTTTCTTGGGAAATGCGACTCTGATTCTAGTACCCTCATAAGAATAACTTCCATGGAGTTCTTTGAAAGGATTTAGAATGTGTCTATTACTAATTCTGACTTCCCACACCAGTGGATAGTCATGATGCCATATGAGGATAGCGCCTTTTTCAATAGCGCCATCAGATCTAGGAACTATGGCATATGCAGTTCTCTCTTCATCAGAAGGCGTAGCGTTCATCGCTCTTTTAGCTTCACCTTCTGTAACCTCGCCGAAATTCCCTACCATCCCTATAAGCCCATAAGGGGATTTGTCCAAAGGGGTTTTTCTTATTAGCTCAGCTTCACTCAAATATTTCCTGCCGCCATCTTCCAAATAGAAAAAATCTGTCATTAGATCTTTTACGCTATTTAGTTCCGCAAGGGTTTTTATGTGGTCTAAGCTACCATATATGCTATATCTTTTGGTCTTGCTTCCTCTGGCACCTTGCTCCCATTCCTCTTCTTTTATTATGCTGACCAAATCTTTTCCAGTAAATCCCTGTTTATTGGCAATATCCTTGGCTTTATCTTTTAGGGAATAGAGACCACCCATTATGGGAAGCACACTTTTTTCAGAATCAATCAATTCGAATGCACCAACAAGAACGGATTCTTCTCTTATTTTCCATCCGCTTCCGGGAATCTGGCTATAAACATACTCCGGTTTTAACCTATTTATACTATGGAGAGACATCTTATGGAGAGCAACTTCAGCCACGAGCTTATCAATGCCCGCCTTCCCATCTGTAGCTCCGAACCAATATTCTACTCCACCTGGAAGAAGTCTTAGGTTTAGCTTTTTCTCAGCGTTTCTGTATTGGCTAGCAAGTTCATGATCCCTTGTTTCCAAGTCATTGATTCTTCTCGTAAACTCTTCAAGGGACTGGGTAGTGTCAACTACATTAATTAGCAAGTAAGCCTTCAGTTGGTTGTCTTTTACTTTCTTCAGCATTGATTCTGTCCATGTGATGAAAGGCTGATCGATTTCCCTTCCGAAAACTTGATTGTAAGCCTTTGCTTTGTCAAGGTATTCCTTTTTCAGCAAGGTAAATGCAGCATTTACTCTGCTCGAAGATTTGTCATTTGCCAGGCTGGCGAAATAGCCATTCGCATTGTCTCTTCCCAAGTCAACTACCTTCGCCCAGTTATCATGATCGAAAGAATAAGAATACATCTGCTCAACCGCTTCCTTCTCGTTCTTCGGCGTCCTGCCTGCGAAAGGTTGGGGAACAGCCGCAACAATGTTGTCCTCGGGCTCAGCCGCATAAACTCTCGCTTCCAGAGAAGGATTCCCTATGTAAGAAGCCCAAGCTAAAGCCAATATTCCAAGTCCTTTCTTTGCTCTTGAATAAAGTGACATTTTTCACCACTATTGAATGATTAATATATGGCTTATCCCTATATAAGCCTTGCTATAGCCATCTTATAAGGCCTTTAAGCTTAAATATCTTTCTAGAAGGTTTTAATCGCAAATCCACGCATCAGGATTCGCGCTTTCAGTTACCTTAATGCAAGAGCCTTGCCCAGGATTGCATGATCCACCCATTCCGCCAGTGCATTCCCCGCCATATTGCCCTATAGGAACGCCGCCGTTGTAAGAGCCGCCATTCGTCATCGCGATGCAGTTTGTCCCAGAAGGGCTTCCTGGGCCGTTCATAGGGACGCAAAGTGAACCATCATAAGTGGTGCCGCCGCAGCTCGTGCCAGTCATTCCGCTGGCGCAGGCATTGCCAACATATCCTGGGCCAGAGCCGGGAGGCGTGCCACAGAAGCCGTTTACGCAATACCGATTTGTTTCGCATTGAGAAGACAGGCTGCATACCTCTCCAACCTTTCTTTTTACACAGGCGCATACTGGATCTTTGCCTTGCTCCTGTGTACGCTCGCAATGCCCTTGCTCGCATGATCCCAAATTACAAGCATCAGGGTCTTGAGCGCAAGGATCCTTGCATTCGCACCATTGGTAAGGACCTGAAACGCATATCTGGCCTCCAGGACATGCGCCACCGCAGGATGGCGCAGTTGTAGCTCCGCACGCTGTTTCAGTTTGACAGGTTGAAGAGCATCCATCCCCATTAGCGGTGTTTCCATCATCGCATTCTTCGCCAGCGTCTACTCTATTATTACCGCAACCTTGGCACAAGCATGTACCGGTATTGCAAACATAAGGTGTATCGCAAGGCGTATGCTTTTCACATTCCTCGCCAGGATCCATGACGCTGTTTCCACAAGTAGCTAGGATGCATTGGCATTTGCTGTTGCAGGTATAGCCAGCTTGGCATGATAATCCAGGCTCGCCGCATTGCTCGCCAGCGTCTTGATTGCCATCGCCGCACGTGCTTGGCGGATCGCATAAGCAGATGCTGTTGCAAGTCCAATCTGGACCAAAACCCGCGCAATCGGCATTAAGTCTACACTGTTCCTCTTGCCCGCAGCTATTAGGGCTGCTAACTTTTGTGTCATACGCACCGCCGCAAGTATCTATATCGTTATTAGAATACTCGCAAGTGCAGCTTCCGCTGCAGCTTATACCCTGCGCATATAATGTCGCTCCGTTTCCTGGGTTGCCCAAAGTGGTAGCGCCAGGGCAGACTATAGGATTGCCGCTAACGCAATTTGAAGAGCCGCCATTGGGGTCGCATTCTTCGCCCAAATCCTGGTCGCCATCCCCGCAATTGCTAAGGCCTCCGGCTTCGCACTGGCATGCTTCATTGCACCTGAATCCGGCACCACAAGACTCTCCTACTTCGCATCCTTCATTGGAATCAGAAATTCCATCCCCGCATTGCCCTGAAGTTCCGATGTTGAATTCCGCAGGATTACCACAGTCTGGATCTCCTCCGACAGGGATGCATCCATCGCCTTCATCCTCTGTAGCGCCGTTGGGATATAGAATGTTAAGAGGCTCAGTGTCGTCGCCGCTTGAGCTTGACGAGGAACCGCCAGCGTCAATGCCGTTTCTTACGCAAATAATAGCTTGGCCTTCGCTTATTGGAATCGCTCCAATGCCGCGTGATTTTGTAGTAGAAGCAATATCATTCTCCTGCCCTTTCGCCTGTAAAACAAAGATTATCTCATTGCCAACAGCTCTCCCGGAAACAAGCCCTTTTGGATTGTTGATGGCGACGCATTTCACGCTTCCGGGCCCGGCAGAATAGACCTCGTCAGAGGCAGCTGCCAGTATTCTGGCGTTTGTAGACACTCGATCGGCCCGGAAAGAGGAATTCCATTCCTCAGAGCCGACTAAAGCTATTATCACAAGAAGGATTACAAAGCCAAACAAGAACGGATACTCTATGCCAAACATCTGGCTTTTCTTCTTCCTCAGGATCTTGGCACCTCTTTTTCCAGCCATTGCACGTTACATTGGGAGTTTTCCGCAATTTAAAAACATTGCTAATCAGCGTTGCCATTTCAGAGTGCTTTCAGGACAGGGAAGTGCGTTATTCGGTTCTTTAAGTTACCAGATGGTATCCAAAAAGTTTAAATAGTTTCATATGTAACCATAGGCTATGGAAATAAACAAAAAGAAATTGAAGAATTACATCATATCGGATTTGGAGCACGCATGGGAAAAGGTGATCCATTGGTTCTTCGCCTACCCGACAGATGAATTGTCCTTGAGTAATCTTTGCAGGGAATTGAAGATTTCAAAAACATCTGCAAGCGAGGTAGTCAGGGAGTTAGAAAATGAGGGTTTTATTGAAAAGAAAGTCCTTGGAAGAGTGTGGAGGTTGAAAGCGAATCAGGAGCATCCATACTTCACATCCAAGAAAATAGCCTCAAATTTGATGATGGTATATGAAAGTGGTATTATTCCTGTTGTTCTCGGAAGATTTCCGAATTCAAGGGCGATAGTTTTATTTGGGAGTTATCGCAAGGGGGATGACATGCAGGAAAGCGATATTGACATTGCAGTCGAAGTATTGGACAACAAGCCAGTGAGGATTATCGGGCTTGGGAACATCAATCAATTCGGTTTCAGGAAGAATGTAAAAGTGAATGCTCACGTATTTTCCAGGAACCATGTCGACCTTAACTTGTTCGCGAATATAGCGAATGGCATTGTGCTGCACGGCTTTCTGGAAGTCAGGCCATGATTAAAAAAAGAGTTCCGGATAAGTTCAAGGCAAGAAGCATGTTGGAAGCAGCCGAGGCTGACATGAAATTCACCAAGACTCTTGCTGTTTCAAAAGAATCCGGCTCAACTATAGTCAGGAACGTATATGACTGCTTCAGGAAGCTCGGGGATTCATTGCTCCTCATCAGGGGAAAGGAGGCTGTTGGCAGAGGGCAGCACAACGATGCGATAAACGAGCTTCTAAGGCTCCAAGCTGCAACAAAGCGCCCTATCCAGATTCTGGGCAATCTCAAGGACTTAAGGAATAACATTAGCTACGAGGCTTATATTCCGTCTGTCGAAGAGACAGAAGATGCGCTATCAGTTGCCGATGCATGTTTCAAGCCGATTGTTGCAGAGATTGAAAAAGAGCTAAGTAAGTTATAATCTCTTGAATTCATTCGATAAGCACTTTTTTGTCGCCTCAAGCCGTTATTTTGGGCATGTTCTTGAGGGATATCTCAGAAAGCGATTTCAAGGACATCCGTTTGCTCACGAAAAGAAGCTCTATCCCAAGAACGTTTCCATTCTTGTCTAAATCAATTATGGTGTCTTTGTTGATTACCTTGTTTTTTGCGAACGTGCCTTTCTTCAACTCTATATACAGTGCGTCCGTTTCCTTGTCGTATTCAATTTCCATCTTATATCCAGTATACGGTTATTGCCCTGATATATTTTTCTTTGTACGTGCCGAAATTGAACTATCGAAGAGCCGATAAATATTTATTCCAGACGTTTAGTTAGCTCGGTTATCAGAACTTTCTTTTTTTCTTCCGAAAGTTGGAATAGGCTCTTTTTTACCATTAAGACTGATATTGTAAAAATGTAGTTTATTTTGATGACGCTATCCTTTACGGCACCATCCTTGCGAGTTAGAGGTAGTCCATCCATGTTTGTG
>DATDVX010000127.1:0-8032 GCA_035289885.1 Candidatus Nanoarchaeia archaeon
CTTGAAATCTGGCTTTTTAAAGATTTCTGTTATTTATCGCTTGGAAACAAGGCGTCTCTTATCTTGTAGAACTCATTCATCCTGTCCTTGTCTGTTCCTATGTTCGCGAGATAATCCGCCAATCTTATCATCTGTGGCTCAGAATTCCCTTCCTGCAGCCTGACGTACAATTCCAGTTGGTTTTGATTGTCAATTACGACGCTTCTTTCAGGTGCATAAGGAATCACAGTTGCCATCTGCTTCGGGTCATCTCTTCTGTCATTTTTTGCTGTCGCTAAGCTTAGCAAGGCAACGCCTCCCAATAATGCGATTGCTTCCAGAGTGTCTCTGCTCATGCTACCCATGCAAAATTGGCGGTCATATAAAATATTTAAAGCTTCCTCACTGGAAATCTGGACAGCTAGCAAACCTTTTTAAACAAAACTTCTAGTTTTCTTCAGCATGTTACTCGGAATAGTGGGCAAGCCTAGCACAGGAAAATCAACGTTCTTCAAGGCAGCAACATTGGCTGAGGTAGACATAGCTCCATATCCTTTCACCACTATAAAGCCGAATTCCGCGATAGGCTATGTCAGGACAACCTGCGCTTCGAAGTTCTTCAACACTTTCTCAACTCCAAGGGAAGGCTATGTCATCGGCCATAACCGTTTTGTTCCTATACAGATGATTGATGTCGCTGGCCTGGTTCCAGGAGCGCATGAAGGCAAGGGCTTGGGAAACCAGTTCTTGACAGATCTTTCGCAGGCAGACGCTTTGGTCCATATCATCGACATTTCAGGTTCCACAAATGAGAAAGGGGAGAATGTCGAGCCACTGTCCTATGATCCTCTGAATGACGTTAAATTTTTGGAAGAGGAGATAGATCTCTGGTTCAAGTCCATAATGACGAAGAACTGGGGCAGGTTTGTCCGCCAGGTTGTCGGTGAAAAAACAGACATTGCAAAAGCGATCCACAAGCAGTTCTCAGGATTGAAGATCATAGAGGATTATGTCAACAAGGCGATAGTGAAGCTGAATCTCAACAAGGAGCAGCCTGACAAGTGGACTGATTCCAACCTGCAAGCATTGTGCGCTGAACTGAGGCATTATTCAAAGCCAATGATAATCGCCGCGAATAAATGTGATGTCCCTGGTTCAGAGAAGAACATTGAAAGGCTGAAGAAATCCTTCCCTGATTATGTTGTCATCCCGTGCTCTGCGGATTCTGAGCTTGCATTGAGGCAGGCAGCGAAGCACGGATTGATAAAGTATGTTCCAGGTGACTCAACTTTCGAGGCTTTGCCAAGCCTGAATCCCAGCCAGAAGCTCGCGTTGGAAGCGATAAGGAAGAATGTCCTTGACAAGTTCGGCAACACTGGAGTCCAGCAGGTCTTGGATCACGCCATCTTCAGGATGCTCAACTACATAACCATCTATCCAGGCGGTTTGAACAACCTGAAGGATTCTGAAGGCAGGGTTCTGCCAGATTGTTTCTTGATGAGGAAAGGCTCTACAGCATTGGACTTCGCTTTCAGGTTGCACACTGATTTCGGGAAGACGTTCATCAGGGCAATCAACGTCAAGACAAAAAGGACAGTCGGCAAGGAATACGTTCTGGAAGACGGCGACGTCATAGAGATAATATCAGCCAAATAGTTTGCAAACATTTTTAAAACGCAAACCTCTTGATTATAACTTGAAAAATGGGTGATTACAAGAAGTATTTCCATGGCAGGAATCTCATTCTCATAGGGATCATAATAATAGCGATAATCGGGATTTTCGTGATAAGGCCTTACATAATCTATCTTGTCAGCGCTCTAATCCTGACTTTCATAACATATCCAATCTATTCATGGCTTGCCAAGAAGCTGAAGAACCAGAATATAGCTGCCTTGATAATGGTCATCAGCCTGTTCCTCATAATAATCATCCCCTCGGTTTTTTTCGTCATCAAGCTTGTCGATGAGACAGCAGTCATCCTCTCGACCGGAACATTGCTTGATGTCGATCGTGAGCTTGAGGAAGAGCTCGGCGTCAAGTCATTCCTCGATACAGATGAATCAAAGGAATTCCTCATCAAGGCAAGGGAAAAGATTTTGTCCGGAACATTGAGCCTGATTTCAAAGGTGTCTGATATCCTGATAGGGTTCTTCATAATGCTCTTCACCATGTTCTACCTTTTCAGGGAATGGCCTGCTGTCCAGAAATTGATAAGCAAGCTCATCCCGTTGGAGCCTGTTCACCGGGCGTACCTTCTCGGCCAGCTAAGGATGTCAATAAAGGGTATTTTGCTGGGCCAGGTTCTAACAGCATTCATCCAGGGTCTGGCCGGCGGTCTTGGCTTCCTGGTTTTCGGCGTTGACAACGTTGTCTTCTGGACTTTCCTGATGATAATCCTTTCAATGATACCTATGCTAGGTCCTTATCTAGTCTGGATACCAGCTACAATACTTCTTTACCTGAACGGCCATGTCGGGAAAGCAATCGGCCTTGCTATCTACAGCATATTGGTTGTCTCGAACATAGACAATTTCGTCAGGCCTAAGCTAATCGGCTCGAAGATAGGTGTTCATCCAGTCTTTGTTCTTATTGGAGTGCTTGGTGGCTTGGCTGCGTTTGGCTTGATTGGAATACTTTTGGGTCCGCTGATATTTGCCATATTTTTGTCATTGCTGAAATGCTACGCGGAGGCAAGATGAAAACAACTGAGCCGTTAAATCCATTCGAGAAGATAAAGATGATAGTCATGGACTTCATAGACACGAAAATCCGTAGCGTGAAGTCATACATAAGGAAGCAGGTGCTTTTCGCAGTGTCATTGCTGCTCGGGCTTTTCTTCCTGCTGCTCTCGCTTGCAGAATATCTTGTTACTATCATCCCGCACATGTCCAGGGCATTGGTCCTTTTCCTGATGGGTCTCGTGATAATCGGCCTTGGCTACATACAGAGGGCGTTGAAGTTCAAAAGAAAATGAAGCTCTTGATATTGACCGGCAGCTCGACATCTGGGAAGAACACTCTGGCTGACTTGCTGCTAAAAGACAGGGGTTTCGCTCAGATAATGACTGCCACATCCAGGGCGAGACGGCCAGGAGAGGCTATAGACGCATATTATTTCCTCGACGAATCTGCTTTCAGGAAAAAATCCGATTTCTTCGAGATGGAGAATAACCACGGGAATTATTATGGCCTGTTGAAAAGCGAGCTCAATGAAAAATTAAAGTCTGTAAAGAAGCTGATATGGGTGCTTGATCCAAAAGGGGCTTACAAGCTCATGACCAAGCTTAGAAAATTCCTTCCGAAGGACACTATCTCGGTCTATCTCACCCCAGGCAGGAAAGTCCTGGTTGAGCGCATCAAAAACCAGAGGAAAGAGAAGAACCTCAAGGCCAGGCTGAAGAGCATAGACGAGGAATTCAACATCCTTTCCAAGGGCAAGTTTGATTTCATCGTGTCAACCAACTGCGAAATCTCCGAGTCCCTCGCGAACCTCAAGAAGATCATCGGCGTATGAGGGGTTTTTTGCTCACGCAAGCTTAATAAATCTCTTTTCCTTGGTTGATGATTCTATGATAGCTCTCGGAATAGAATCGACAAGCCACACATTCGCAGCTTCTATAGTGTCTGACAAGAAGAAGGTCCACTCAGATGTCCGCGACATGTACAAGTCAGACAAGGAAGGCTGGGGGATTGTCCCTGCTGAATGCGCCACTCACCACAGGAACGTCGCAGACTCTGTAATAAGGAAGGCCATCTCAGATTCTAATGTCAAGAAGATAGACTTGATTTCTTACTCAGCTGCTCCAGGATTACCGCCAAGTCTGCACGTCGGCTTGAACAAGGCAAAAGAATACGCAAAAGAATTGGATGTTCCTCTTGTTGGAGTGAACCATTGCGTTGCCCATCTCACATCAGGCCACATGTTCACCCCAGTCAAGGATCCGATCTACATCTTCGTTTCAGGCGCCAACACACAGCTTATTTCTTTGGAGGGAAAGCGTTTCAGGATCATAGGCGAGACTCTTGACGTCGGGATAGGCAATGCTCTGGACAAGTTCGGCCGAAACATTGGAATAGGTTTCCCAGCAGGTCCGAAGATAGAGGAGTACGCTTCAGATGGTGTCTGGGTCGAGCTGCCTTATGTCGTCAAGGGAATGGACCTGAGTTTCTCAGGCATAGTCACCGCAGCAAGCAACAAGTTCAAGCAGGGCGGCTATAGGATTCCGGATTTATGTTATTCTATCCAGGAAACTTTTTTCTCTATGCTTACAGAAGTTACTGAAAGGGCCATGGCGCATTGCAACAAGAAGGAAGCCGTCATCATAGGCGGAGTTGCTGCGAACCAGAGGCTGATTGAGATGCTGACTATCATGTGCAGGGAGAGGAATGCGAAGATGCACGCTGTCCCTCTGAAATATTCAGGCGACAACGCGGTCATGATAGCTTACCAGGGCTTGCTCCAGTACAACTCAGGTTATCGTGATAAGAAGCCGGACATCAGGCCTTATGAAAGGACTGACGAAGTTGAAGTCACTTGGTTATAACCTTGAAATTTCTTCAGCAGAATAAACTTTTACTCTGTTTTGGTTCTTCAGTTTCTTATCGTTAGACAATAGGCAGCAATTAAGCTTCATAGCAACTGCAAAATAAAGAGCATCATTTGGATCGGGGCTTATGCTCAATGCAGAGGGTACGATATCCTCAATCTCGTTGTCATCAACGATGTTTATTCTTAATGATACGATAAGGTCAAGCATAGCGCGAAGGTCATTTTCACTAAGGCCGGTTTTCATGCATATATACGGCATGTATTTGGTCGCCTCTTCTAACAAGAATGAAGGCGCATAAAACACGAATTTTCTGTCAAACAAAAGCTTCCTTGTATATCCATCTTTGATGAGCGCAGAAATTAAGATATTCGCGTCTACGACGACTTCCATTTATGGGCCTCTTTGTATCTTTTCATCAGGCCCTTGTTGATCTTCCTTCCGAGCATTATGGCGTCTTTCTCGGTGAGTTTGCTGTTTTTTAGTATCTCATCCATTTTCTCAAGCAGGAGAGTTGACTCAAGCCTTTCCTTTATCGCTTGCCTGGCTACTTCCGACCAGTTGAATTCGGGATGCTTGTCCATCTCTTCTTTCAGTTCTTTCGATACTGCCAAAGTTATGCTCACCATTTTTCTCTCCAATATGTTCAATACGTGTAATATGTGCATTACGTATATAAACTTTTCGGAGCCTGATTTAAACATAGTTAGAGAATTGACTTTAATAAGCGTTCCTGGCGAAAATCCGAAATTCTTTCGGGAAGATTATAATTTAGTCAATGTGAAGGAAGGATTCTCCCCTGTTTTCCCTTCTGTCCTGAATCCGTTGAGGTTGAAGCTGAAGGCATTGTCTTTTCCTGGCTTCATCTTTGCATCAGAAAGCCACTTGTTGATTATTGATTTGACCTCATCAGCGTCAGAATATTCTACATTGGTGTCCAATGGTATCCCTGTATACTCTATCTTCACTTTCTTCCCGTCGCATATTATCTTGCTTATCTTGTCGTCATGCATGAGAGGCTCTATCTTCCCGGAGAACATATTGTCTCTCATAAGGTAATATCTCATGTTGACATAATAGACATCATTGTACTGTATCGCTTCCTTCTTGCAGAGCTTTCCCAGTAAACTTGCCAGCTTTTCCTTGTCGAATGCCAGCTTGCTTATCTTCTTCCCGAATTTCTTTGATATTTTTTTAAGTATGAGCTCGTCCTTCTGCGTCAATGTAGGCTCTATAGCAAAATAATCCTTCCCTTTTATCTCGACATATACCAGTCCCTTGTTCGTCTCCCTGTCAAAGACTATGGCGTATCTTCTCTGGTTGACGATCCTTATCTCTTCCTGCTTCCCGAAAATTCCAGGCGCTGGCGGAGTCGGCATCTCGGGTATGAATATCCCGGAAGTCATTTCTTTGGATATCTTCAAACTTAAGTCTTTCTCGCCGTCCTTGTTGACAGTGTAGAGCTCGTCATGCGTTGTCTTCACAGGCTCAGAGAAAGTTATCTTTATCTCGTCATTATTCTCTTCAGGCTTTTCCTCAACCTTGTGCTCTTCAAGCCATTTCTTCTCTCTCGAGGCTTTCAATAACGCTCTTGTGAATTTCCAGAGGATGTAGGTGTTCTGCTCAGCCAATGGATGGTCCATCAGCTTGATAAGCCTTTCAAGCTCTTTCTTATTTGTCTCTTCAAGCTCGTCTATCAGAAATGCAATTTCTTCGCTCATATTTCGGTCTTCGGCAGCTGCTTGGGCGTTATGTTCCCCGGGCTGAATCCGACAGAGGTCTTGTCCCTCACGTACTTCTCGATCAGTACAAGCCCTCTCGCCACTGCCTTGTTCTGCTCGAGCAGCACATTCAATTTCCTAGCCAAAGGCTCCTCGACCTCGCCCTTCTCTATGTTCCTTGCAGCTTCCTCGAAGACAGTAAGCAATTCATCGACTTTTTTGGTCAATTTAGAAACAGAGTCAATAAGTTGTATGTTCTTGTCTTGCAGGTCAATGCTGCTCTTCATAAGTTGCTTTGCGAGATCGTCCTTTTCAGCCATTAAAATAACACCTCTTTCCAAAGATTTTAGGTATTTGAGAATATAAAAGGCTTTCTCTTAAACCTGCTTGTTCATAGGGAGCTTTCTCAGCTGTTCCCCAGCCTTCCTGCTTATCTCTATGTCCTCAAGCTTGTCTTTCAGGTTAATCTGCTTGTCGCTCTTCCTCACGAATTTCAGGCTCATTATCACTAAATTTTCACCATCCCAGAAATGGTCTTTCAGCATGCCTTCTTTTATGAAGCCAATCCTCTCCAGTCCATTCTCGTATTTCTCAGGGCAGATGGTGAAGAGCTTTCTCGCTTCTTTTTCCAGGCATATCTTTATCATGTTCTCCACAAGCATCCTCAATTGCTGCTCATCTCGGACTATGAGGTCCTTCATCTCCAGTATGAAGTTGTATCCTGGCTTCAACGCGACGCATCCTATGATTTCATTGTTCTCTTCGATCGCGTAGAACTGCTTCCTTTTCATCCCGATTTTCAGGTAGTCCTTTATCGAAGACTGGGTGAAGTTCAATCCCCTCCTTTCATAGTCTTCCTTGAAAAGCTTCGCTAGTTTGTTCACGTCCTCATAATCAATCTTCAGAATTGGCATCTTCTTCTGCTGTTTTTAGAGTATAA
Source organism: Candidatus Nanoarchaeia archaeon (assembly GCA_035289885.1). Lineage (GTDB taxonomy): Archaea > Nanobdellota > Nanobdellia > SCGC-AAA011-G17 > DATDVX01 > DATDVX01. The sequence goes on from DATDVX010000127.1 coordinate 7,190, forward strand.
AAATTCTATCTTCCTGCGAGCACCTTCAGCACTGCATAATGGTCCGGCATCCTTGCCTCTTCACCCAGGTACTTTGGCCTGATGTTATTGAGTATCGCCCTGTATGCGTTTGTCATGTCTTCGCCAAGGTTGCAGATTCCCATTCCTCTCATTATGTCCTCGATGCTCTCATTTGGATTGAGCCAGCTGCTTTCGTTTTTGTATGCCGAGAACCTCATCCTGAATTCGTTTACTTCATCTTCTGTGATGGCGTCGAGTGTTTTTCTCACTTCTTCGCGATCTATCTCAGGCACAACTCGTGATATGTCATTTGCTGTAACCCTGAATGGTATTTCATTTTTTGGCTTTGCGTATTTTGCCATCTTATTCCTTGCTCCTGTCTTTCAGCGATGGCACACCATGCATGAAATACCTGCTTTCCATGTTTCTCCTTCTTTCCATGTATGCTGGTGGGAAATGGTCGAAGTAAGCCATCCTCATCAGGAAATAATGCACTCGTAGGGGGACATCAGCGAGCTTCCTATGCCTCAGCTTCCCTTTCTGCCTGTCGAAGTGCATCTGCAATAATCTCAGGTAGTTCCTCTCTTCAGCCTCGTCCTTCCCTTTTTCAATCCCGTATTTTTTCCTGAAGCTGTCTATTATTATTCCCATTATGACCCCGCCTGTGTTGTCGTTCGGACTTTTTAGTCTGAGCGCATTCTCGGCCCTCATGTTGCCGTAGTCTCTCACGTAATCGCCGAACTCCTCCTCGTTGAACTTCTTTTCCCAGAAATACAGCGTTATCGGGTCAAGTCCTGCGATATTGCCGAGGACCTCCTGCCCGCCAACCTTGAGGACAAGCCT
>DATDVX010000128.1:0-4624 GCA_035289885.1 Candidatus Nanoarchaeia archaeon
TAAGGCTCGTCATACACCAATACCATCGGAACAAAATGCCTTACTTCCTGCGGCACAGGCCTCAACGCGGATATGCACGCAGTGAAGACCGCTCTGTGATCCTGGTTGTAGCTGTCCTTGAACGGGATTAATATGATGTCAGGCTTGAATTCCTGTATCTTGTCCTCGATTGGGTCGATTATGTCCTTCTGCGGCACGTGGTCCAGCGTCAGCCATTCTTTCCCGTCGAATACGACCTTGTACTTGAAGCTGCCTAGCTTCGCCAGGTCTGCAAGCTCTTTCAGTCTGACAGCGCTCGTGGTCTTGCCTGTCACTAGTTGCCTTCCTTCTCCTGAGCAGATGTACAGTATGAATACCTCTGCTTTCGCACGCTTCGCTGCCTCGATCATTCCGCCGCATCCTATGATCTCGTCGTCAAGGTGCGGGCTTATTATCAGTATCTTCTTATTTTTCAAGTTCATTTTTGAACCTCTTCAGATCATCTGTTATCGAGATGTCTACATCTGGCTTTAAATAGATTTCTTTGGGCCTTTTTGCCTTGCCGGCCTCTTCAGCTGATTTCACTGGGTTGACCCTTGACTTATCTATGCCGAACACTTCGCATATCTTCAGCGCGAACTCGTACATACTCAATCTTTCCTTTGTCACGATGTTCATTACCCCTGTCCTGTCTTTTAATTCGAAAATCAGGTCAGCCATCGTCCCCATGTATATCGGGTTGAAGAACTTGTCGTCATATGCATTCAGGCTTTCTTCAGTGAACAACAGTTTCTTTACTATGTATGTTTTCGTGTCGTACAGATCAGTCCTCATGACCAATCCGTTCTTGGAAGCGTAATTCTCGCTGGCTTCCTTGGCTTTCCCATACTCGTTTATGGGATTTATCGCGTAATTCGAGGAGAAATGTATCAGTTTTGCCTTGACTTTGTCCGCTGCTTCAGCCAAGAACTTCACAGCCTCGGCATTTACCTTCCAGCATTCATCCTTGTGCGTCTCGCAATACTCGACATCGGTTATCGCGGCGCAGTTTATTATCAGTGACGGCTTCTCTTTCTCGATCAAGGCAATGACATCTTCCCTGTTTGTTATGTCGAGCGTGTCCTTGTCGTAGCACTTAGCTTCAGGATGGATCTTCCTTATGAAAGAAGCCAGCCTTCCATTGCTCCCGAGTAAGATAATGCCCCCCATGGTATGAATACTAAAAATAACTTTGTTTAAAAATATTGTTAATTCTCTATCAATCCGAAGTGCCTTAAGTATCTGACGAATTCTGAGCCGAACATGTTCACTCCAGTAAGTACTATTCCGCCCTTTGTGACGTCCAAGGTATTTGCCCTTGCTTCGTTCATATGCCTTATCAGCGATTCAGGATCAGCCAAGTCAACCGGGAATATGTCCGCGTATTTCTTTGCTATCGCAGGATTCGCAAGCAACCTTGGCTTGTCTCTGAGCAGCTCAGCAGATGTCCTGTCAATTGCAACATCATAGGCTATCGTGTGGTCCATGTATTTCTCTCCTTCGACAACCCCCAGAACTCTCACTTCAAGCAGGTCCTTTTCCTGCAAACCCAATTCAGAAGCAACCCTCTGCTTCATGAGCATTGTTACTCTCTCTATTCCTGCTTGGGCCATGAAATCAGCGTCGCCATTTTCCGGTCCTGCCAGTCCGCCGCCGAACAGGCTTTCAAATCCTGGCCATGACGCGACTTCCTTTCTCCTTAGGCTGTGCAGTGACTTGTTGTCTGTCGTCCTTACCGTGGTCATGTAGCCCAAGTTTGAGCCGTACTGGCTTGGATTGCCAGGAGCTCCGCTGTCAACCATAAATGTAGCTGCCCCAAAAGTAAGGTAGAAATTCTGGAATAACCGGACAATGCCCTTTCCGTATTTCTCTCCTGCGCTCAAGAACCCGAGCAATTTTGCCTGGCTCAAGGTCTGGCCCTTTTCTCTGGCATCATTAATAGCTAGCTTTGTCGCTATAGCAAGTCTTATAGCGGTCATACCCTCATAAATAGGATCAATTCCTCTCGCAAGGTCCAATTCCCCCTCTCTATATGGCCTGATTTCATTCCTAGGCAGCAATATTCTCCAAGATTTTCCGCGGTACATGGCCTTTGCTCAATTATGCCTCTTTATATACCTTTTGGTAGTAGTAACGATTTAAGAATTGCTGACGCAGGCATTTACAGTATTTTTCAGCAGCATCGCGACAGTAACAGGCCCTACTCCTCCGGGAACAGGTGATATATATGCTGCTTTTTTCATGACAGAGTCTGTCTCAACATCGCCTTTTATCTCTCCCTTGACCTTTGAAATTCCTACATCAATTACAACAATGCCTTCTTTTATCATTTCACCCTTGACAATTCCGGGGACTCCCGTGCAGGAAATGATTATGTCTGCTTTTTTTGTATGTGCCGAGACGTTCTTTGTTTTGGAATGGCAGACTGTCACAGTCGCTCCTCTGTTTATCAGCATCAAGGCCAGCGGCTTCCCGACTTCAATCGAGCGGCCAATCACAACAACTTCCTTTCCTTCAATCTCAATCTTGTATTTTTCAAGCAGCGCTATGACAGCTTTCGGCGTGCATGAAGCTAGTTTTTCATTGCCCTTCACTATCTCTCCCATTGAATTGGAATGCAAACCATCAACATCCTTCCTCGGATCGATGGAATTCAGGATGTTCGCAGTATTGAGATGCTTGGGCAATGGAAGTTGTACTAAGATTCCGTGGATGTTCGGATTGCTGTTATGGGCTTGTATCTTTGATATCACTTCTGCTTCAGTTGCGTTTGCTGGAAGATGATGCAGCTCTCCCTTTATCCCGACTTCAAAGCAGGATTTAACCTTAAGATGGACATAGAGCTCAGAAGCAGGGTCATTCCCGACAAGAATCGTTGCCAATCCAGGAACTAGCTTTTTGCTAGATATCTCTTTCTTCACAGAAGCCTTTATTTCATCCGCTAATTTCTTTCCATCAAGTATCATAGTGAATACTCAGGGTAGAAGAGTTTTTAAGAGTTTCTTAGTCGGCTAGAGCAGGCCGCGTGCTTCCAAATCCAAACGCAATTTCCTTGACGCTTGTGAAATTCCAGCAGATATATCATAAAACACTGGGTGTATTCCTAGTCTACCAGCGATTCCAAGATTAGCCATGTTATCATCGACTAAATATACATTTTCCGGGCCCAATGGCGATCCTTTCTGCCTTTCAATTTGCGCTAGAACATGTTCAAAATAACCGGGGTCTTGTTTGAGCATGCGGATTTGATTCGAGCGATAAACACCATAAGCAGCTAGCCCTTCCAGATCCAAGCTTGATTCAGTTTCAATAACATGCGTTTGCCATCCGTTGGTGTTTGTCGCGACAGCTATACGGTTGTCTCTCGATATTGTTAAATCATGGAAAATACGTAATACGCCCATATCGATGTCATAGATATGCTGGTCGTGCGCAGTCCTAAAGTCGTGCAGTAATAACTCCTGCTTACCTTGAGGAAGAGTGGCTAAAAAAGCAAGATACCAGTCTTCTCCTCCTATTTTGCCCCTTGAAAAATCTGCATATTGCGGCAAATTAAACACTTGCCTTGCAGCTTCCCTTGGAACACCCAGGTCTTCTAGGATCTCATGTGTGATTCCATGCCTGGCCCGAGCCACGACATTTCCGACGTCTAAAAGTACTACTGCCATCTCTTGATGTCCCCTTTGATGACATCGAAGCCACGTTTTCTCAAGGCTGTTTCAGCATCGTCGCGCCACGCTGTTCCGTGTCTCTGCTGGCCATATAGTAAGAGGCCTGCCAAGCAAACGCCGAGCGTGGGATAATCGCTCATCTTTTGGCCGAGAACATCTGTCTCAAGATTGCCTGCCATGAAATCATAAAGCTGCTGTGTTCCTCCTGAGATGAAACGCAGGCCATCATGCTCGAACCTGTCCCTGGCTTTGCATTGAGACGCTATAAGCACATCTATAGAGAATAATGGTATCGGACGTCCAGGGGCGTAGACTTCATTAGAATCCGGCCCTTCTTCATGGTCTCTCATGCTGCCGATATTGAGCAGCTCAACGCCGGATGTTCCGAGTTCATCCACTAGCTGGCGCCTTGCGGAAATTGAAATATCAAAAGATGAAGTCCCATCTGGGTTATTTTTCATGTCAGCTTCTGAATAATGCGAGGCCATTACGCCTCCGCCGATAAGCATGAATGAATTTGGCGCCTGCGCTACCTGCGCTGATCTTTTTCCGATTGGCAGGATTACGCCGTGCTTCGGATCGTCAAAGTCAGCGACAAGCACTACATTTGAATTTAGGCCGAAGGAGAACACTTCTCTCAGCATGGCTTCGTGATTCTCAGGGGATAATGCTCTTTGCACTTCCGGAGAAAGGTGGGAAATATCCAAGTCGCCTAAGCGTCTGTTGATAGCTTTTATGAGTGCCTGCGTATGGCAGTATGTGGAATGTGCTAGGTGGACATGCAAGCCATCTGTATTCATATCAGATCCAAGGTAATCCCATCGTGATGCATTGAACGCACGCGGATTAGTAGCGTAATATTTCCTCCATACTGATCCAAGGAATTCCTTTGTCAGAAAACTTGGCTGAGGGGCATCAATTGGATGAACTACTGC